>JAHEFL010000306.1 GCA_024640205.1 Flavobacteriales bacterium
GATGCAGAAGTTGGAAAACGTCCCTTGCTGAGTGGCCAGTGGCGAGTATCGTGGCATCCGCAATGAATTCCCTGCCCTCAAGGGATCGAACACCCCTCAAGCGATCACCTTGGAGGACCAATTCACTGACCCGGGTATTGAACTCCACCGTACCACCCGCGTTGATGATGGCTTCCCGCATGGCGGAAATGATCCCCGGCAACTTGTTGGTGCCGATGTGGGGATGGGCATCGATCCGAATGTCGGGTGAGGCTCCGAAGGCAACGAATTCCTGCAAGATCCCCGCTACATCACCCCGCTTCTGGCTGCGGGTATACAATTTCCCATCGCTGAACGTTCCGGCGCCTCCTTCACCGAAGCAGTAGTTGCTGTCCGGGTCCACCACATGCAGGCGATTGATGGCCGCCAGGTCCCTGCGACGCGCACGCACATCCTTGCCACGTTCCAGGATCACAGGACGCAGACCCGAACGGATGCATTGCAGGGCCGCAAAAAGACCCGCCGGCCCACATCCTACGATGATCACAGGCCTGGCTTCATGCACCTGCGGAAGAACGGGTGGTGTGATTTCTTCCTCGTCCAGCGGGGATGTGCTGACCAGCACTCTCAGGCGTATCCGAGGTTGTTTGCTCCGGGCATCGATGGAACGCTTGAGGATGCGATGACCGGATGCGGAGCCCTTCGCCATTCCGGCAACCTCTTCGGCTGCTTGCCGCACGATCACAGGGTCATAGGCCTCGGTGGGGCCCAGGGCTATGTCCACCGTGGATGGCATCGGTCAGCCTTCGAAGGTGAACGTCAACACCCAGACCTTGGAGCGCAAACTTTCGATGGGCGCACTGAAGCGCGTGTCGTCATCGATCAGCAGGTTCGGGATGCCGAACCCGGCCTTCAACTCGATGCCGAACTTGAAATAGGGTAGGAAGAAATCCGTACCGCCGCCCACCTCGAACCCGTAATCGTACTTCTCCAATTTGATCACGATCTCATCATCAAGTGCTTGGTTCACGTCCTTTTGGGTGGCCATGTCGATGCCGAACTTTCCTCCGGCGACCAAATAGGCCGCGAAATTGTTGATGCGGTCGGTCCGCAGTTTCATCAATAGGGGGAACTCGAGGTACGTGCTCTCCACCGGCTTCTGGAAGTACTTCGTGGCGCCGTCAGGAAGCAGGAATTGATACTGCAGGATGCGCTCCTGGAACGATAGCGTGGGGAGGAAACGAAGACTTACGTTCTTGTTGAGATTGTAGGAGGCCACGATGCCGAGGTTGAAGCCCGGCTGTTTCAGGTGCTGCAGCACCATGAGCGAATCCTGGATGGCCGCATCCGGCTTAAGGGTGACGAAGAAATCACTCGTGTTGTAGCTGAGCAGAAAACCGAAATGGATCCGGTGCAGATCAAAATTCGGAAGGTTCTCCATCTTCACCCCGGCTTGGTATTGACCCTGGGCAGCCCCTCCGGTGAGAAGACCGACCATCCATATCCAGCGTCGCATACAGCTAAGGGAACGCATCTGACGATGAACGAAATTAGTCAAGGATCAGTGTGGGGTCCGTGGGATAGTATGTGGAAGCGATGGGGTGCGACCTGCACTTCACCATAATTGCAATGGCCGAGCTCAACTGGCGGATCCAGATCACTTCCTTCCCGTGTATAGCGTGGCAACACCTCCGGTCAGTGACCTTGCCCGCGTTTCCGTTAAACCCGCGCCTGTCATGATATCCAGGAATGCCTTGCCTTCGGGGAAGGCATCCACGCTTTTGGGTAGATAATCGTATGCGGCCTTGTCCCGGCTGAGTAATCGGCCGACGAAAGGCATGATACCGTGGAAATAGAACCGGAACACCTGCCGGAACGGCGTGCGCTGCGGCTTGGAGAATTCCAGCACGAACAAGCGACCTCCTGGTCGCAGGACCCTTCGCATTTCAGCGACACCCTGTTCGAGAAGTTCGAAATTCCTGACCCCGAAAGCCACCGTGACCACGTCGAATCGATCATCGTCGAAAGGAAGTGAGGCACTGTCCGCCCGCTGCAGAACGACGCGTTCCTGTAATCCACGTTCCTTGATCTTATCGCGCCCCTTGGAAAGCATGCCCTCGCTGATGTCCACACCGGTCACATGCGGCACCTTCCGGCCGGCCATGATCGCCAGATCCGCTGTTCCGGTAGCCACATCCAGCAGTCGCTCCACCGGTTCCTCATGCACCAGTTTCATGACCTTTCTTCGCCAGCCCTGATCGATACCCAGGGAAAAAAGGCGGTTTAAAAGATCGTAGCGCGGACTGATCGAGTCGAACATGCGTTCGACCTGTTCCCTTTTCGAACCTTCCTCGGAATAGGGTGAAACGCTCATGAGGGTATGTTCAGCCGCTTGCATTCCGCCTCGAAGCGGACCACATCGATCGGGACCACACCCACCTCTTCGCAGACCAGTCCGCCTGCTAGGTTGGCTAACTGTGCGATCCCGGAAGGGGGCAGACCGGCACCCAATGCGAGCGCGGCCACCGCGATCACCGTATCGCCCGCTCCGCTTACATCGGCGATCTTGCGTCGGTGGGCTTCCACATGGTGTTCGATGCCGTCTTGATGGATGTAAGCACCGTACTCGCTCAACGTGATCAAAGAGGTGCGGTTCCCCAATAGTTCCTCAAGTGAGCGGACAGCATCGCGCAATTGAGAACGGTCCGATGGGTCCACATCGATCTTCAATCCTTCCCGTAATTCCTTCAGGTTGGGTTTGAAAAGATCCACGTTCCGGTATGCCATGAAATTCCGCTTCTTGGGGTCCACTGCGACCGGTACACCGGCTTCCTGCGCTGCGTTGATGATGGCCGTGATGACAGGCACTGTAAGAACCCCTTTGTCATAATCCTCAAGAACGATCACATCGGGGCGCTCCGATCGGATGGCCTCGCGGACCGCTTCCACCAACCTTTTCTGCTCCTCGGTGGTCAGGTCGTCCTCCTGTTCCTCATCCACGCGAACGATGTGCTGGTGGCCACTGATCACGCGTGTTTTCATGGTGGTGCGTCGCGCGGGCGAGCGCAACAGCCCTGTGGTGCGCAGACCCTGTTCCTGGAACAAGCGTTCCAATGTCGAGGCGGCGTCATCATTTCCGATCACGCTCAACACCACAGGGGACATCCCGAAGGCCTTCATGTTCAGAGCCACGTTCGCAGCGCCACCAACGCGAGCCTGTCTTTCGTGCACCTGGACCACCGGCACGGGGGCCTCGGGGCTTATCCTTTCCACGCGACCCCTGAGGTAATTGTCCACCATCACATCGCCCACGACAAGGGCGGTCGCCTTCCGGGCATGTTCCAGGAACCTTTCGATGCCTGCTGCCATTTCAGTTCAGTTCAGAAATTGCGCGGGCCACACGTTCCATGGCCTCGGTAAGTTTGGCGTCGCTGGTGGAATAGCTGATACGCAGCGTTCCTTCGACACCGAAAGACCCGCCTTCAACCAGGCTCACGCCTGCCTTATCCAGAAGGTGCATGCTGAGGTCAATGGAATTCT
>JAHEFL010000307.1 GCA_024640205.1 Flavobacteriales bacterium
GCTATGATCGGGTCTGGAGCTTCTGGATCACTCAGGGAGAAATCGTTCATTGAACCGATCGAATACCATTGAGACCATGTCAGATCATTTCCTAAGACTATCGATCATCCTAATTCCATGGCTGAGCCCCATGATACTTGACGCCCAAGTAGACGGATTCAACAAAGGCAAGGGTAACATGGACATGGTGGGTTCCTTGAGTTATGACCAGGGATTGGCGTACTACCTGGAGGAAGGGACCGCCGATATTCAACGCTACCGGGCATCGCTTTCCGTATTCACCGCCCGCGGAATATCGGATGATCTGGATATCCAGCTCAGTATCCCTTTCATAGCATCCAACGGAGAGTCCGGACTGCAGGACGGCGCGGCCTACCTGAAGTGGCTTCCTCTGAAGAAACGAACCGGCAAAGGACTGCTATCGTTCGGTGCGGCGATCGGTGGAAGCACCCCGTTATCCGATTATGGTACGGAAGGCCTGGGCGCAATCGGACAACAAGCTACGAGCCTTACCAGCCTGGGGGTGTTGCAATTCATGAAGGATAACGGCTACTTCATCAGCCTGGTCGCGGGCCAGGTGGCGGTTTCCTCCCCCACTCCGGATGCCATGGTCGGAACCTTCCGTTTCGGTCACGCGAGCGGAGCACATTTTTGGGAGGCCTATGTTCAAATGCAGGAAGCGTTCGGAGGGAAGGATTATCTGGGTGTCGGCGATCAGGCACCCAGTACGTTCAAGGAGCTTGGCGTTAGCTTCATCAAGATGGGCGGGAAATACTATCACCCGTTCCGCGATCGCTATGGCTGGGTGATCGAAACGAATTATGTGCTTGCTGGAAGGAACGTGGACAGATCGGTATTGGCGGCTTTCTCCTTCATCATGCACTTCCGGCATTAGGCCCAGGGTCAGGTATGATGGCGGATATCGACAGCCTGCCGTGGGAAGGAACGTAACAAGATCGGATCGCTGGATCACATGAAAAGCAGGAGCATGGATGGTAACGGCGCACTTGAAAAGGAGATTCCCGTTACGCACCTTTTAGACCGTTACAAAAGGACCAGGAACCGGACCGTCTCACTTTGTGCTCCGCTTCGGGTCGAGGACCATGTGGTGCAGCCTGCGGTATTCGTATCCCCTCCCAAATGGCATCTGGGGCACACGACCTGGTTCTTCGAACAATTCATTCTCAGCGGGATCGCTGGATACAAGCTTTTTGCGAAGGACATGGCCTTCATGTTCAACAGCTACTACGAAGCCGTTGGGGAACGCGTCTTGCGCTCCGATCGGGGTAACATGAGCAGGCCGGCATTGGATGAGGTCATGGCGTACCGCGATCATGTGGACCGCGCGCTGGAAAAACTGCTGGAAGCTGGGTCGATCACCCCGGCCATGGCGGGGATACTTGAACTTGGGCTCAACCACGAAGAACAGCACCAGGAACTCCTGTTGACGGATCTCAAATACATACTTGGTCATAATCCCTTGTTCCCTGCCTATGGCCCGTTCCAGGAAAGCAAGGTCGAGAACGGTATTTCGTGTCCGGTCGAGATAGAGAGAGGCGTATACGCCATCGGCCACTCGGGCGAAGGATATCACTTTGACAACGAACTTGGACGCCACCTGGTCCATTTGGAGGATCTTACCATCGGCGATATGCTGGTCACGAACGGGGACTATTTAAGGTTCATGGAAAGCGGTGGATATTCAGAGCATGACCATTGGCATAGCGAGGGTTGGCAATGGTTGCAGGAAAATGACATCAAGGCCCCGCTCTACTGGCACCATATGAAAGGTTCGTGGTACAACTACACATTGCAGGGGCTTGCCCCGGTCGATCGGACCTTGCCGGTGTGCCATGTCTCCTTCTATGAAGCTTTCGCCTTCGCGGAATGGAAGGGAATGCGTTTACCGACCGAAGCGGAATGGGAGGTGGCGCAAGGTCGCTTTAACTGGGGGCAGCGCTGGGAGTGGACCCAAAGTGCGTACCTCCCCTATCCAGGCTATCGCCGTGTTCCTGGCGCTCTTGGCGAATACAACGGCAAATTCATGGTGAACCAGATGGTGCTACGCGGTGCGTCCGTGGCCACGGCACCAGGTCACTCCCGCCCTACCTATCGCAATTTCTTCCACCCACACCTGCGTTGGCAATACACGGGCATTCGGCTCGCACGGCGATGAGAACGAATATTCAGGACAGTGTGCGATCCGAAACGGAGGATTTCCGGGAACATGTGCTATCCGGCCTCGGGCTTGAATCGAAACGGATCGCGTCCCGCTATTTCTATGATGCTGAAGGTGATCGGATCTTTCAACGGATCATGGCCTCTCCCGAGTACTATCTCACCCGTGCGGAAGATGAGATCTTACGTGAGCGGACCGACGAATTGATCGAAGCACTGGTGAACGGATATGAACGTTTCACCATTGTTGAAATGGGAGCCGGCGATGGAACAAAAACCAAGCATCTCCTGCGAAGAGCGATCCAACAAGGTCGTGATCCCCTGTATGTGCCGATCGACATTTCCAGGCATGTGCTCCGTGAGTTGGAGATGTCCTTGCAAGCCGAACTTCCACAGCTTCGGACCAAAGGAGAGCAAGGAGATTACTTCGAAGCGATTCAGGGATCGTTCGCCGACGATTCCGAACCCAAGGTCATTCTGTTCCTTGGCTCCAACATCGGTAACCTGGACAGGGAGCGGGCCATTGCATTGTTGAAAGGAGTTGCCGAACACATGGGAACAAGGGACCGCTTCCTTGTCGGTTTTGATCGAAAAAAGGATCCTGCGATCATTCTGAACGCGTACAACGATGCGGAAGGCCATACGCGTGATTTCAATCTGAATCTCCTCCATCGGATCAATCGGGAGTTGGGGGCCGACTTCCGGGTGGACCGGTTCATTCATGCACCAGTATACTGCCCCAGTACAGGGAGAGCATTGAGCTACCTGGTCAGCTCCTGTGATCAAACCGTGCACATTCCCGGTGCGAAGGAGATCATTCGTTTTCGTGAATGGGAGGCGATCCACACCGAGACCAGTCAGAAGTACGACGATCGCATGATCAACGATCTGGCCCGGAATGCCGGATTGGTGGTAGCGGAGATCTTCACGGACAGCCAAGGCCTTTTCCTCGATGTCATTTTTCAATTGGATCAACGCAGCGCATGAAGGCCATTTGGAACGGACAGGTTATCGCTGAAAGCACCGATACGATCGTGGTGGACGGGAACCACTATTTTCCACATGAAAAGATCCATCCGGAGTATTTCAGGTCCAGTGACACACATACCACATGTTACTGGAAGGGTATAGCTTCGTACTATACGCTCGTGGTGGATGGCAAGGAGAACCAGGATGCTGCCTGGTATTATCCTCATGCGCAGGACAAGGCGAAGTATTTTGAAGGAAGAGTGGCGTTCTGGAAAGGCGTTGAGATATCGGAATGAACATGGTCCTGACATTGCACCGTGCTGTACAATACATCGCTGCCGCAGGGACGGGGTATG
>JAHEFL010000308.1 GCA_024640205.1 Flavobacteriales bacterium
GTAGCCCCCAGGGCCGCTGCCGAGAACGATGATATCGTAACTCATCGGAAGTTCACTTGTTCAGGTTGGGCCGCAAAACTACCCAACATGGAGGATCGCACCTCGACGGATCGCTCCGGAGGATGTTCGCCGTTCGGATTACATTCGCATCCATCATGGCAGAGACCCGATTCCTCCCGAACGAAGCAGGCGAGACGAAGCGCCCGGATATCCTTTCCTTGCTCGGCATCCTCACTTTCGTGAATACCGGTCTGTTCACACTGGTCTATGCCATCGGAGCGATCGGTATGATGGGTATTTCGCAGATGCCGGTGGATGAATTCGTAGCGCTCGTCCAGGAAGGGGTGATGCAGTACATGCCTGAGGAGACCGGGATCCAGGTGGAGGAGATCGCCCGTATTCTTCATGGCAATGGGGTGACCTTGATGTTGATCTACCTGATCCGGACCGTTGCACGCCTGGTTGGTGCCATCGGGATCTGGCGTGGCAGGAAGTCCGGTTTCCACCTGTACGCGGGTGCCCAGATCATAGGTCTTTTTCTTCCGCACATGATCCTTCCCTGGAATATGCTTGGCGTGTTCGGGCCGTTAATGACCGTAGCTGTCACGGCGCTGTACGGCAGTCAGCTGAAACGGTTAGGATAGAGGCCTGGTATCACACCACTGCGATACCGCTGATCTCCACGTTCACGCCTCTCGGCAAGCCTTTCACGGCGACCGCTTCCCGTGCGGGTGGCACATCCTTGAAGTACGTGCCGTACACCTCGTTCACCGCTGCGTAATGGGCCATATCGCTCAGGAAGATCGTCACTTTCACCAAGTTCGAATGATCGAGTCCGGAAGCCTTAAGGAGTTTGCCTAGGTTGTCCATCACCCTGGTCGTCTCGGTGGCGATATCAGAAGTGTGGAGGTTCCCCTGCTCGTCCATGGCGATCTGCCCGCTCAGGAAGACGAACCCACCCGCTTGAATGGCAGGCGTGTACGGTGCAAGGGGCTTTGCCGCATGGGGAGGGAAGATCGCTTCTTTCATTGTGCATAAGGACTCAGGATCGCAAAGGTCCAAGTCAGGAACTCAACCCACAACTTCCAACCTTCAACCCCGGTAAGATAGCTTTGCGCCCCATGGCGAAACAACAACCGCTGATCCTGGTGACCAACGACGACGGGATCTTTGCGCCGGGCATCCGCACATTGGTGGAGGAGATGATGGCCTTCGGCAGGGTGTTGGTGGTCGCCCCGGACAAACCACAGAGTGCGATGGGCCATGCGATCACGATCCACAGTTTCCTCCGTTTGCAAAGCGTTCATCTGATCGATGGTGTGGAAGCGTGGAGTTGTTCGGGAACCCCGGTGGATTGCGTCAAATTGGCGATCTACAAACTGTTGGGCGGCAATAAGCCGGACCTGCTGGTCTCTGGCGTCAATCACGGTGCGAACATCAGTATCAACGTGTTATACAGCGGTACCATGAGCGCGGCCGTTGAAGGTGCCATGGAAGGGATACCGAGCATCGGGTTCAGCCTGATGGAACATGCCATCGAAGCCGATTTCAGCCATGTCCGACCTGTCGTCCGTTCGGTGGTACAGGATACCTTGAAGCACGGTATGACCTCCGGTATTTGTCTCAATGTGAATGTGCCGAAAAACACCGGGCTCCCTTTGAAGGGGATCCGGATCTGTCGCCAGGCAAAGGCAAATTGGGAGGACGAATTCGAAACAAGGTTCGATCCAGGGAATAAGGAGTATTACTGGCTGAAGGGAGAATTCAGGAGCAGTGATCATGGGGAGGATACCGATGTCTGGGCTGTTGAGAACCAGTACGTAAGCATCGTACCGACACAATACGATATGACCGCGCATCACTCCATCGCCACACTGAATACCTGGGACCATGCGTTGGGATGATCCCTGGGTAGGATTGGTAGCCGGACTTTTGGCCCCCATCATCGGCTTTTTGGTATACGGATCGATCTATGTGAACATGATCCGTCCGCACCTTGACCTGCCGTATTTCGTGCAGGAGATCTTCTTGAACACAAGGCGCTACCAGGCACCGATCATCTCCTTGTCGTTGATCGCCAACCTACCCTTGTTCTTTCTCTTCGACCGGTTCGATCGGCACAAGTCGATGCGGGGTGTGATCACCGCGACCTTTTTATACGGGATCGTGGTCGTCGTCCTATGGGCATGATGGTGGGAACAAATGGTGCTGGACTTTTCCGGTCCTTTGAGGATGTGGGCGCCGGTCCGATTGGAATGAACGAATTGTGGTCATGACCGGTCATGAGTAAGAAGCTTTATATGATCGCTGGCGAAGCGAGCGGGGATCTGCATGGCGGCAACCTGGTGCGCGAGCTGATGAAGTTGGATCCAGGATTGAAGGTCAGGGCGTGGGGTGGGGACCGGATGTCCGCTGCCGGCGCCGAGGTAGTGAAGCACTACCGGGAGCTGGCCTTCATGGGATTTGCCGAGGTCGTTGCGAACCTTCGGGTCATTCTGCGCAATCTGAAGCGGTGCAAGGAGGATATCCGATCCTATCGTCCGGACGCAGTGGTACTCATTGACTATCCCGGGTTCAACCTTCGTATTGCGCAATATGCACATGAACTGGGGATACCCGTTCACTGGTATATCAGTCCACAACTTTGGGCGTGGAAAAAAGGACGGGTCCATACCCTGAAGCGGGTAGTGGACCGGATGTACGTGATCCTGCCTTTTGAGAAGGATTGGTATGCCGGCTATGGCATGGATGTGGATTTTGTCGGTCACCCATTGCTGGATGCCATTGAGCAGGAGGGAATGACCCCCTTGGAGCCGTTGCCCGGCGATGACGGCCGGCCCGTGGTGGCCTTGCTTCCTGGCAGTCGGGCCCAGGAGATCTCCCGGATGCTACCCTTGATGGCCGGGACGGCTCGTCATTTCCCGGATCATCGATTCGTTCTGGCCGCTGCCCCCTCGGTTCCTGCCGAAGTGTATTCGAGCTTGCTCGGTGATGCTCCGGTCAGCGTGGTCACGGGTCGAACGTATGATGTGCTCCGATCGGCGAGTGCCGCTCTGGTCACCAGCGGCACAGCGACCTTGGAGGCGGCCTTGTTCGGGGTCCCTGAGGTGGTATGCTACAAGGGCAGTTCCTTGAACGTATGGCTTGCCCGGCGTCTTGTTGATGTGAAGTTCATCAGTCTGGTCAACCTCATCATGGACCGCGAAGTGGTCCGTGAACTTGTGCAGGATGATCTGACATTGGATGCATTGCGAGCAGAGCTGAAGCGGATACTGAAGGATGGTGAGCCACGCAGAACAATGCTTTCCGATCTGGCTGAACTCCGTGAGCGCTCAGGTGGTCCAGGGGCTTCGAGCTTGGTTGCCAATGCACTGTGGAAAAGTCTCCGAACGCCTACCTGAGGCACGTCGGGCCTCCCAATACTTTTGGCCTGCCCTGCCCGAGCGGGTTCCCCGATGATCCAGCGCCTTTTCACATTTTTCCTCTT
>JAHEFL010000013.1 GCA_024640205.1 Flavobacteriales bacterium
GCCATGGAACGGAAGGGGTCACTGGAACGTAATAAAGGAACGCAATAGGTAAAAGTAACATAGGCTCGAGGGGCAAGGCAATAGATCGTTCGATCAAATCGATCGGAACGACCAGTATTTCCATTAGGCTAAAATCACTTATGATACCTTTCGTCGATCATATTACGGTGATCATATACTCATTTTGCGATTTTGTCGCATGTCCTATAATTTGATAGGAAACTGACCTTTCGGAAAAAAGGTTCTCCATTTGTGGGACACCCTCCGGATCGATCGAGATCAGTAGGCCGCCGCTTGTCTGCGGATCACACAGCACCATCATTTGTTCCATACCGGACGCTCCAGTGATATGGCTGGCATAGCTTTTCCAATTCCGCAATGCTCCGTCCGCGTAGCATCCCGATGAAATAAGCTCCTTTGTACCTGCCAGCAGAGGGACCTTGTCGAGATCGATCTCCATGTGCACCTCGCTTCCCCTGCAGATCTCCAACAAATGACCGGCCAATCCAAAACCGGTAACATCCGTCATGGCGTGGACACTTTTCATGGTGCCCATCACTGTGCCCATGGTGTTAGGGCGGCACATGACTTCGATCGCGGCGGACAGCAGGTCATCCATGAGCATACCCCGCTTCAGCGCGGTGGCGTGCACTCCTGTGCCGATAGGCTTGGTGAGGATGAGAAGGTCCCCGGGCCGTGCGGTGTTGTTCCGTTTGATATGTTCGATCTTCACCTCGCCTGTTACCGCGAGCCCGAAGAACGGTTCCGGTGAATCAATGCTATGGCCTCCTGCCAAAGCGATCCCTGCTTCCTGGCAAACTTTACGTCCGCCATCAACTACGCGCGATGCCAACTCGGCCGGAAGTTTATCCACGGGCCAACCCAGAATGGCGACCGCCAGGAGGGGGCGACCGCCCATCGCATACACGTCACTGATCGCATTGGTCGCTGCTACTCTTCCGAAATCAAATGCGTCATCCACGATCGGGGTGAAGAAATCCGTGGTACTGATCAGGGCACGTCCGTTGCCCATGTCGTACACAGCGGCATCGTCCCGGGTGTCATTGCCGACAAGAAGCTTTGGGTCTTTGATCGCGCTGAGTTCCGACCTTAAGATCGTTTCCAGGATAGCTGGTGAGATCTTACATCCGCAACCAGCTCCATGACCGTACTGGGTCAATCGAACGGGTTCATTGTTGGGCAGGGGAGGGAGTGCCATGGGCTTTCAGTTCGACTACAAGGTGATCCAAATCCGACGCCTTCACCGTGATCCGTGAAACACGGGCCGGATCGCGCTTGGACAGGCCATGGAAATAGGTCTTGTCATAATAGCCCAAGGCAAGGAGCGCAACGCGATACAGATCACCGGCATCGAGGGCTTCCAAGGCATTCTTAACGTGTTGAGGGCCCATCCGCTTTGCAATGCGCTCGATGGCCGCTGCCAAGTCCTTCCTATCGTGAGCACCGTAATCCTGGACCAATCGTTCCGCTCGCTCAGCAAGTGGCATATCCACGAAGAACAGTTCACTGGATCGCATGATCCGAAAGAAGGGGTCCGGGATCTTCACTTTACCTATCATCTGGCTTTCGTCCTCGAGCCATACCGGTCGGTCGGGGTCCATGCTGGCCAGCTCGGACCAAAGGAGATTCTCGAAATGTTCGGTGCTTGGTTGCTCCTTCATGCCAAGTCCCCCGAATGCTGAGCCCTTATGTTCCGCCAAACCTTCCAGGTCGATCACCTGTTCTCCCGCACGTTCCAAGAGAGCGAGGGTCTCGGTCTTACCCGAACCGGTGTATCCGCCGATCACTTTGAACATCAACGGTGGCTCGAAACAGGATAACACATGCTTACGGAACTGCTTGTAACCTCCATGGAGGAGGACGACCTGGTCGAACCCCGCCTTGTCGAACAGCCATGCTACGCTTTTGCTCCGCTCCCCTCCACGCCAACAATGGACAGCAATTCCACCACACCCTCCAAGCGCCTTTGCTTGTTCCACCATCACTGCCAACCTCGGACCGACGAAATGCAGGCCTTGAACCATGGCCCGATCCCTACCCTCCCTTCTGTATAGTGTGCCGACCTGTGCCCGCTCTTCGTCAGTGAAAAGTGGCAGGTTATGAGCATTCGGAATGTGACCGCGAAGGAATTCCGAGGGCGAACGAACATCGATTATCGGAAGCCCGACTTCCAGGAAACGTTCCGGCGACAGACTTGTGATCACAGGTCCTGCGTCAAGGTCTGAGCAATGTCGCGCTCAGGGTGATCGGAACGCTTTTCAACAACTGGCTGATAGGACAATTGGCACGCGCATTCTCCGCACATTCCTGGAACTTGTCTTCCTCGATCCCCCGGACGGATGCTTTGAGAACGAGATGAATGCCCACGACACCTTTGCCGTCACCCACCTGATCCATTTTCACCTCGGCGGTACATTCCAGAAGATCGGCGGTATGTCCGGCACCATCGAGCACAAAGCTCAATTTCATCGTAAAGCATCCTGCCAAGGCAGCGGCAACGAGCTCCTCCGGATTGGTGCCAGCCTTGCCGTCCTCGTTCTCAAAACGCGTGGTGAACGAGTGAGGGATGTCCTTGAACGCACCACTTGTGGAGTTGATCGATCCGGAACCGGTTTTGCCGGATCCTTTCCAGGTGGCGCTTGCTCTGCGTATGATAGGCATGGGTGAAGTTCAATGTTCGGAGGAGGCCAAAGGTAGAGCGCATCGAACGGTGGTTCGAATGAACAGAGATGGATCGCCGCACCAACCGCCCTGAAGACCCTTATGTTCATACCATGAGAATGATCGCGGTCTTTGCACTCCGACATCAGCAGGGAGTTTCAGAAGGGCGATGCGGTTCGCATCCTTAGTTTAGACGTCTCTGAGAACCATTCATCCCGATCATGTCCAGCTACCGGTCGATCACCACTGCACTCGTTCTGCTCGTTCCGACCCTTTCGGTCCTAGCGCAACCAGGCCCCTTCGGTTGTCACTTCTTCCACGGCCAACAAGCGCCCATGCGGCCGATCGCGGATTCTGAACGCAGCGATATCAACGCGACCATCGCACGGAGCGATACGTTCGATATCATGCATTACGATATCCACCTGGATGTGACGGATTATTTCGGCCAATCCATAAAAGGGGAGACCAGTATCACATACAAGGCATTGCTGCCCAGCTCTGGTATGATCACCTTCGACCTTTGGGAACTGGAGGTCGATTCGGTGATCGGAGCGGATGGGGCGATGTCTTACGAATATGATGGTGAATACCTTGTGATCGACCATGGCGAGGTGCCGGCCATCGATGAGGAGCGCGAATTGACGGTATACTATCAGGGTCTGCCGCATAGGGACCCGGAATGGGGCGGTTTCTACTTCGCTTCGAACTACATCTATAACCTGGGTATCGGAATCAGTACCATACCCCCGCATTTCGGGAAAGTGTGGTACCCCTGTTTCGACAGTTTCGTGGAGCGTGCATCCTATTCATACCATGTGAAGAGTGCGGGTACTTTCCGCTTGCATGGCCAGGGAACGTTCCTTGGTGAAGTGCAATTGGCCGGGGATACGGTGATACGGAGTTACTCCCTGGAACAGGAGATACCGACCCATGTGAGTGCCATAGCCGTGGCGGATTACCAGACCGAGTCCTCCGTGCATGCGGGCGCCTTCGGTGATATTCCGGTCACCCTCAAGGCGAAACCGGCTCAATTGACCGCCATGGTGAGTCGTTTTGGCGACCTGGGCGCCGCCATTGATGCATGTGAATACTGGTATGGACCATATGGCTATGAGCGCGTGGGGTACGTGCTCACCACGGACGGGGCGTTGGAGATCCCCACGAACGTGGCTTACCCGGATTTCATGACCTCCCAAAGCATTCAGAGCAACAGGGAATTGCTCACGCACGAGCTTGGCCACATGTGGTGGGGCAATGTCGTGACCCCGTGCATTCATAATGACATGTGGATCAAGGAAGGTCCTGCTGAGTACAGCACACACCTGATCGAGGAGTGGCTGACCGGGCAGAGCGGCCTGGAACGCGCTGTAAAGAACAATATGCTGTACGTATTGAAGCAGGCCCACGTGAATGATGATGATTTCCAGGCCTTGTCGCCGATGCCTGATGAACACATTTATGGCACACACACCTATTACAAGGGGGCGGCTGTGATGCACAACCTGCGCGCATATATGGGGGATGAGGCATTCCGTTCAGCGATGCAGGGCATCCAATCGGAGTATGCCAACACTACGCTGTGTGCAGTGGACCTGAAAGAGGCCTTGGAAGATCAGTCCGGTATCGATCTGGATCCATTTTTCGATGCGTGGGTCTTCGCACCAGGGTATTCGGTCTTTGAGGTACAGGACATGACCGCCCAGCAGGTCGGCGCCAACTGGTCGGTCAACTTGATCATAGGCCAAAAGCTACGGGGAGCGACCGTATTGCATGAGGAGGTGCCACTGGACCTTTCCTTCATATCGACGACAGGGATGGTCCATGATGAGCAGATCACGGTCGGTGGCCTTGGGTCCGATCTAACCGTGGAGGTACCGTTCGAGCCAGCGATGGTGGTCCTGAACCGTTATGCCCGGATGAACCAGGCGAGAATGGACCATGAGGTCCAGCTGGTCCCAGGGGTTCAACTCGATCCGATCCTGCCATACGTTGATTATCGGGCGTACGTGGATGAACTCCCGGACACGGCTTTGTTGCGTGTGGAACATATCTGGGCCTCGCCGGACCAGTCCCCGCTCGGGCCGGATATCCTGGAGCTTTCTGGAACGCATTATTGGAACATCGATGGTCTTTGGCCAGAGGGGACCGTACTCAGGAGCAGGATGTATTACTACGGTGCCATAGCGACCCAATTGGACCATGCGTTGATCGCTGGTAATGAAGCAGGCATCGCTGTTGTGCACCGGCCGGACCCCGTGTCGCCATGGCAGGTATATGATGACCAGATCGTTAATTCCGGTGCATTAACGAATGGCAATGGTTACATCACCGTGAATGCATTGCGTAAAGGCCAGTATGCCTTCGCCAAGGTTTCGGCGATCGTTGGAATGGAGGATGTGCCATACTCGGGTCCTGGGATCACAGCATACCCGGTGCCAGCGAGCGCCAGCATTTCGGTGACCGGTTCCGTGGATGTGCCGGGGAATGTGATCCTCGACATCATTACCGTGGAAGGTCGCATGGTGGAGCGCACCTTGGTGGCTGGTGCAGAAAAGTTCAACGCGCAATTGGATGTTTCCGAGATACCTACTGGAGCATACCTGGTCCGGGCCATGGCCACGGATGGTACATCGATCGGTACGGTGCGGGTCGAAATCGTGCATTAGACAGTACGGAGCTATTCTGACCATTTGGCTGGGATCGATGATCCAGGGCAAGAACGCTGTGTAACCTCGCCTGAGAGGGGTGCGTAAGAACGTCGCGACCGGCATTAGTTGGTCGACACGAAACGTACCCTCATGGTCCGAAAAGTTTTGTTCGTCGCAAGTTTGGTGGTTCATACGGTCGGCACCTCACAGGCCCAGTATTCCATCAACTACCAGTGGCTTAATTTCATCTGTGGCAACAACCTGAATTGCGATGAGGGCTGCAGTGCGTGTGATGAGCCCGAGAACAGCTCCAATGTGTTCTTCGGGACCACCATGGCTTGGATCGGTACGAGTGTATGCCCGGAACCCGTATCTCCAGCGAACAACGCATTGTATTCAGATGGTTGGTCAGCCTTCGCCAGCGAGGAGCATTATGGCGTGCTGTCAGGGATCGCATTGACCACCGTGCAAGTCGATAGTGTGATCATCACACACCGCAGGGAGGATGCTGGCCCACAGCGTCTCAAGATCTCGTTCACCGGGAGTCTCGCTCAGCCATTTCAAGAATTGGGTGACGCGGATGTCCTGACTGAATTCAATACCACGGTATTCACTGACCTGGGTTGTTTGGAAATCCAGGAAGGAATGCCATACGCTGCATTCCAGCTCAAGGTACAACCTTATCAAACTGAAGGCGGGAAATGGCATCTGGATGGCATACGCGTGGTGGCTTCCGCGTGCCAAGGGACCATGACAGGTATCGAGGAATACCAACCGGCTACGACCTTGACCGGGCCCTACTTCGATGTTCTCGGACGACCAGTAGGAGATCGTCCAGCACAAGGGGTCTATTCAGGTCCGAAGCGGCAGATCCAGATCTTCTGATCGTTCATTTCTAATGGGATAAGTAGCGGCCCATCCACGGGTCTCTGGTTCACCGAGGAGGTAAATTAACCCCTCAGTTGAATTATCCATGATGTTCTCATTTGTCCGAGCCGGACGACATTTTAGCGCTGCGCTGTTATTCATTGCATTCGAACTTGCCGCACAGAGCCCGGTTGAATTGGAGCTTGTTCAGTGGGCCAGCGGACTGGAGACCGCTTTGTATTTGACAAATTGTGGTGATGATCGGCTTTTTGTCGTTCGGCAATATGGCGCGATCAATATCATTACGGATAGCAATACGGTGCTGCCGACCCCCTTTCTGGACATCAGCAGCCAAGTATTGTACAACGGGGAGCGGGGGCTCCTGGGTATGGCGTTCGATCCGGACTACGAGAGCAACGGTCACTTTTATCTCAACTACACCACCGGGACGGGCAACGGGACCACGCGGATCAGTCGGTTCACTGTGGGTAGCAACCCGAACCTAGCGGATCCTGCGTCAGAAGTGATCCTACTCACACTGCCACAACCGGACCCGATCCATCAGAGCGGAAGCTTGCTGTTCGGACCGGACGGATATTTATATGTGGCGTTGGGGGACGGGGGCGGGGCCAGCGACCCTAATGACGAAGGCCAGGATCCCACTACGCTGTATGGAACGATCATCCGTATAGCCCCCCAAACGGATGGGTCCTTTTCAATACCACCTGATAATCCTTTCGTTGGGAACGCGAACGGTTGGCGTGAGGAGATCTGGGCCTATGGTCTCCGAAATCCTTATCGGATCGGAATTGACCCCATGAACGGCGATCTGTGGATAGGGGATGTGGGGCAATCCCTTTGGGAGGAGATCGACCATTGGCCCGGAGGGGATAATTCAGGCCCCAATTTCGGGTGGCGTTGCTACGAAGGGAACAACGTGTTCGATCCCTTGAATTGTGGTCCGGCGGAGAACTATACGTTCCCTGTCGCTGAGCATGCACACTCGGTCAACGGAGGTGCCTTCTGCGCTATCGTAGGTGGCAAGGTGTATCGCGGTGCACTATACCCAAGGCTCTATGGACGGTACATCTACACGGATTTCTGCTCCGGACAGTTCCGGATGATCAAGCCGGACGGGCTGGGCGGATGGATCAATGAGCTGGGTCTCGCCAGCGGCCTGCTGGGGAATACGTCCATCGGAACGGACCGGTATGGTGAATTCTATGCGACCAACCTCATCAATGGCATGATCTACAAGATCAAGGATCGCTGTCCGATGGACCCGCCGGAGATCATGCAGGATGGGAGTGAATTGGTCAGCACCGAGGCGGAGACCTACCAGTGGTACTTGAACGGGACCCCCATATCCGGTGCCGAATTTCAGACCTACGGACCTGAAGCAAGCGGGTATTACCATGTGCTTGCGGGTTTTGGCAATGGATGCCAGTTCGCCTCCGATTCCATCTTGTACATCTTTACAGGCCTGAAGGAAGCAGGCGCTGGTGACATGCACGTTTATCCTCAACCTGCTGGGGATCGATTGATCATTGAATGGCGCGGTAGCGTTCAGGAAGGATCTTCGCTGCTACTGATCGACCTTCAAGGCCGCTCGGTGGGGGGAGCCATGGTGGCCGCTGGCACATCGCGTATGAATTGGAATATCAGCGCGATCTCACAGGGGGCCTACGTGATTGAACATCGCACCATGCGTGGCGCCCTATTAGATCGGAGGACCGTGTCCATTGCCAGATAGCGCTAGCGCTTTCTGGTCGCTCGAGGATGGAATTGCATGATATTGCTGCGCAGGTATTCGCGGTCCAGGTGGGTATAGATCTCCGTCGTCGTGATGCTGGCGTGGCCGAGCATTTCCTGAACCGCTCTCAGGTCTGCGCCCCCTTCCACTAAATGCGTGGCAAAGGAATGACGAAAGGTATGCGGACCGATCACCTTGCGGATACCTGCTGCGGCTGCCAGTTTCTTGACGAGGTTGAACACCGATACTCGGCTGATCGGACCTCCTCTGGCATTGAGGAATGCCCGGTCCTCATCCTTTTTCCTCACCGGCAGGGTGGTCCGGACCAGGGAGAGGTATATGTTCGTCTGTTTCATGGCCTCCGGACCGATGGGGACCAAACGTTCCTTGTCGCCCTTACCTATCACCCGGATGAAACCTTCGCTGAAATGGAGGCGGGAAATACGGAGCCCGCATAGTTCACTCACGCGCAAGCCACAACCGTACAATACCTCCAGTATGGCCCGGTCGCGATGGGAGAGCGGGTGCGACATATCAATGGCTGCGATGAGCTGATCGATCTCCTGGACAGAGAGGAATGTTGGCAGCTTGCGCCCGATACGAGGGCTTTCCAGTAGCTCGGCAGGATCATCGGTCATGGCTTTTTCCAGCCTCAAACACTTGAAGAATCCTCGTATGGCACTGATCAGCCGCGCCTGGCTGCTGGTCTTGATGCCGGATCGGGCAACTTGAGTGACGAAGATCTGCAACGTCTCAAGATCAAGGTCGGTTGGGCGACGCGTAGGTGACAGGTCCTCCGAGAACAGGCGTAGTTTATGCAGGTCACGCAAATAGGCATCCACGGTCCGATCGCTCAGGGCACGCTCCAGCTTCAGGTACATCCGGAAGTTGGACATGGCATCATCCCAATCCATAGGCTAAAGATCCCTGCTTTTCCATCCAACCTGGCGCTTTCGTTCCCGGAAGTGCCAACGAATGCCTGTGAAGACCAATAGCTCCACAATAGGAGAGTACCTTGCCAATTCAAGTCTGATACATGTCCGTGCAACGCATTCTAATCCTGAACGGCCCTAATCTGGATCGGCTCGGTAGCCGTGAGCCGGGCGTCTACGGCCGTCGTTCGCTTGAAGAGATCATTTCCGGCCTTCGCTCAACTTTCCCCGACCTGCAGATCGACCATCACCAAAGCAACCTGGAAGGGGAATTGATCGGATGGCTTCATAGTGCGGAAGGGAAATACGAAGGTGTGGTATTGAACGCGGGAGGCTATTCGCATACCTCCGTCAGTATTCGGGACGCTATATCCGCCACTTCGGTGCCCGTTCTGGAGGTTCATATCAGCAATCTCTTGTCCCGGGAACCCTTCCGCCATACATCGCTGATCGGCGCCGTGTGTGTGGGAAGCATCATGGGCCTTGGTGCCGACGGCTATGCCCTTGCTATACGCTACTTCCTCGAAGGAGGCTCGATGAAGGCCGATCGGTCCAATTGATCGAAGTGCTTCCATCCGAGGATGAACCGGTCGAAGGCAATGCTGCGTTGATACATACCCGTGAGGTCGGGTGTGCGTTCCGAATTCAGCAGATCGCGACGCTGCCGCAAGACCCGGGGTAAGCGCGCCAAAAAATGAATATTGGCCCGGATCACCTGCCAGCTATGGGCGGCATGCCCTTCGAACAGGAATTTCAGCATCGCGAACGCATCGAGTATGAGACGCCGGAACAACCACCACCAGAGCACTCCGGTGTGCAGGTTCTTCGTTAGCACGATCAGACTGTTCCGGAAATTCAAGTAGGTCTTGAGGGGACTACCATACCCCAAAGCACCGCCGCCGATATGATGAACGCGGGATCTGCCCGTATAGGCGATCCGATAACCGCGCCGACGAAGCCTCCAACACAGATCGATCTCTTCCATGTGGGCGAACAATTGGGCATCGAAACCACCGACCTCCTTGAAGGCGGCGGATCGCAGCATCATGCAGGCACCGGTCGCCCAGAACACGTCCCGATCATCATCGTATTGACCTTTGTCCTCTTCGGTGATCTCGAAGATCCTGCCACGGCAGAAAGGGTAACCGTTGCGATCAATGAATCCGCCCGCAGCACCTGCATGTTCGAACTGTCCTCGGTCCGAGTGGCTGAGCATCTTAGGCTGGCAGGCGGCCAGTTGCGGGTCCTGATCCAAACAGGCGTTCAATCCGTCCAACCAGCCCGGGGTCACCTCAACATCGGAGTTCAAGAGCACAAATCGATCCGATTCGATCGTACTCAAAGCGGCATTGTACCCGCCTGCATAACCAAGATTGCTGGACAGCACGATGAGCGTAACGTCGGGAAACGCGCTTTTAAGCCAGGATACCGAGTCATCAGTGGAGCCGTTATCCGCAACCACGATCCGTGCGTCTCCACTATGCTCCACGACCAATGGTAGGAACTGCTGAAGCCAGCGAAGTCCGTTCCAGTTCAATATGACCACGGCCACGTCCATTTCCGATCCTGCAGGCCGTTAAAAATGACGCTTTACTGGAAAGAAGGCGATTTATCGCGGCAGCTCATAGAACTCATCCGCCCGGATCCCGCTTTGGGAATTTACCCCGCGCGGATCGACATTGGGCATCGCCACGTTCCGCGAGTGGATGATCTGGTTCCACCTGGGATTCTGCACCTCGCCGGGAACTTCGCTATGGATCAATTCAAAGCACATGTTCGCCAGCGAGGGTTGGTAGAAAACGAACCGCCTATTGGTGTACTTCCCCGCACGGTAATAATGCCAGATCGTGTACGGTAGGGCATCCATTTCATTGAACCGGTCCATCATGGAATTGGGTGCACCGTATTTCAGATAGACATATCCCCGGTCCGTCTCGTATCCTTTTAAGACCCGGCAGCTGAACAAAATATTGACCTTGACCACCTGTTCACGATAGTCCTTCCATGCCTTCTCCGGATCGGGATCCCTGTTGGCCCAGAACGTGTAAAAAAATCGCTTCATCAGGTCCATGTCACGATCCTTCCAGCGATCATCAATGATCTTCCGTTCCAAGGGGGCCGCAATGGGGCGAAGACTTGCGATATGTTCCGCCAACGTATCGGCATCAGCGAACGCACCGGCAAAGGTGTTGGTGACCTCCAGACGGTCCATCGCCTGCAGGTCATAGTTGAAACTGATCGGGTTGTTGCGCTGAATGAACTTCTCCCGTCGGGCTACCAGGTCGCCTTTCCGGTCCCTCACCTCGATCGACAATTCATAGTTGCCGGACGGCAGATCGGAAATATCGAATTGTGCAATGATCGGTTCCACGGTCCGTGCAGTCGCCCGGTGGCTCCGTTTGAACGCGCCGTGCACGGTTCCGCTTTCAAAGTTTTCGATCTGGTAGGTCAGCAGGTAAGCACTGTCCTGGCCGAAATGTCCGACCGTACCATAAACCTCAGCATAAAAATTAATGGTTGAAAGCTCCGCAGGGTAGTAATCACTGAGCAATGGGACCACCTGGTAACCGTACTTGGAAACGCTCCCTTCCTCGGAAGGGTCCATGCGCTCGGCCAGCAGGATCTCGGATATATATACTCCACTTGGCAAAGCTCCCACAGCCAATGGTGCGTGATACCGGGTCGCGGTCGTATCACTGATATTCAGGTCCCGCACCTCAACGAACAACTCATAAGCTCCGGGCGCCAGATCGAAGAACTCCTGGTGGATCAGGTCCGTGTACAAGGAATCCAGCCTTTCCGGACCCAGGACCTCCACTTTGGAAAATGCTACGATGGCCCCGGCCCGTTCGATGATGGTGAGCGCTTCCACCCGCGCTTGCATGAAGCCTCTTTCATTGCTGCCCAATTCGGCCGTGCCGGCCATCATGGCCATGTTCACTTCAACACGCGGACCCCGATCAGGGATGTGGAAGGTGCGTGTTTCCACGACCAGTTCCACAATGGCATGTCCTGGCATTGATAGCAGGAGCAGAAGACCTGTCGTAAAACCCGATAATGCGCGGAGCATACGAACAAAGGTAAGGCCACGTGCAACTCGAGGCCGACCGGTGCTGGACCAGGAACGACCGCTCCCGGTCCGAAGGACTGATCCGGGCGATCACAGGACGATCGCATCGCTACTGCGGAGAGGGAGGGATTCGAACCCCCGTTACCCTTACAGGTAAAGCGGTTTTCAAGACCGCCGCATTCAACCGCTCTGCCACCTCTCCGGTCGATCCGCGAATGTAGTACGTTCCTTTCAGCCCTCCGGCGATATTTGCAAGGTCATGGGACCGATGAGCATTGAA
>JAHEFL010000014.1 GCA_024640205.1 Flavobacteriales bacterium
CTCGGTTTCCCGGCCTTGTTGCTTTCCGGCGACGATCCGGTCGCACGACGTGTGGAGCGATATTCCTACGCCCGCTACGAGAGTGGCATGCTCGTGGAGCGATCCGGTAACTACCGGCATCCACTCCGGTTCAACCTTGACCTGGGCACAGAGGCCATGCGCTTGTTCAACGAGCAGGGATACGAACACCTGGCCAAAGGAGATCCCGAGGGAACCATCATTGTGTTGAGCCTGCCGATCCCATCCTTCCTGGACAAGGCCACCACCTTCAGCTACCTCTTCGCTGTATTCAGCATCCTCCTGGCCATCGTGCTATTGGTGTTTTCATTATGGCGGGAGCGCGGTTTGCCCACGATGGGAATTGGCGCCAAGGTGCGTGTCGCATTGATACTCTTCGCCGTGACCGGCCTGGTCATCTTCGGTTTCGGGGCGCAGCGCCTATTGGCGGAACAGTACGAACAGCGCTTCGACACCGAGATGCTGGATAAGGCCCGTTCGGTGCACCAGGAGCTTCAACACCGCCTGGACGGTGAGCCCATATTGAACGAAACCCATGCCCCCTACCTCGACCATCTTCTGGGCCGCATGAGCAATGTATTCTTCACGGACATCACCGTGTATTCCATCGATGGGAAAGTACTTTCCACCTCCCGTCCACAGATCTTCGGCGCCGGACTTCTGGGGGAGCGGATGGACGCCATGGCTTACTCGCAGGTCGCACTGGGTGGTATGAGCGCGTTCGTACATGAGGAAGCGATCGGGACCGCAGCGTTCAGTGCGGCTTACCTGCCCTTGCGGGACCAGGAAGGCACCGTGCTGGCTTACATCGCTCTACCGGGATTCGCCGATCGGTCGCAACAGGAACAGGAGCGCTCCGGTGTCCTTGTCGCCGTGGTGAACCTGTTCGTCCTCCTCTTCGCCCTCAGTGTGCTGGTAGCGGTATTCATCAGCTATTGGACCGCACGTCCGCTGGACCTGTTGAAGAATGCCCTGGCGCGGGTGGATCTGTTGGAGGTGAACGAACCGATCCGTTATCGGGGTGACGACGAAGTGGGCCAGCTCGTGGAAGTGTACAACAGAAAGGTGGAGGAGCTGAGAGAAAGCGCGGAACGACTTGCGCGTGGGGAGCGCGAAAGTGCCTGGCGGGAGATGGCCCGACAGGTGGCGCACGAGATCAAGAACCCCCTCACCCCCATGAAGCTGAGCATCCAGCACTTCCAGCGCTCCTGGGACCCCGACCTGCCCGACGCGCAGGAGAAGCTCACCCGTTTCGGAGAGGGCTTGGTACAGCAGATCGATGTGCTGAGCCGTATTGCCGGCGAGTTCTCCCACTTCGCGCAAATGCCTCCAGCTCACCCCGTGGTGGTGGATCTGCGCGAGGTCGCCACTTCGGCGATCCAGCTGTACCCTGGCGATGATGGTGCCTCTGTCGATCTGGATGCCAGCGGCCCGGTGGAGGTGCTGGCGGATAAGGAGCATCTGCTCCGCGTGTTCAACAACCTGCTGAAGAATGCCCTGCAGGCCATCCCCGAGGAACGGGCCGGTCACATCCGTGTCCGGATAACCAAGCAGGGGCGGGAAGCCCTGGTAGCAGTCACGGATAACGGCACGGGCATCGCTGCCGAACTGCACGACCGGGTCTTCGAACCCAGCTTCACTACGCGAAGCACGGGGATGGGACTTGGTCTTGCCATGGTGAAGCGCATCGTGGAGAATGCCGGTGGACGTGTCTGGTTCGAGACGCGCACAGGTGAAGGGACCACCTTTTTCGTGGCGCTGCCTCTCCGCCCGTAGCGGGTACATTTGTCCAGCACAGATCCGATGATCCAACGATCTGACGATCAGAAAATGACCGATCATCAATGTCCTTTGCCAACCTGCTCATCGCCGATGTTGATGGCATCCGTACCATCACGATCAACCGTCCCGATCAACTGAATGCGCTGAACCGCGACACCATTGATGAGTTGGACAAAGTGCTCACCGAAGCGGACGCGGACAGGAGCATCCGGGTTCTGATCATCACCGGAAGCGGTGCGAAAGCTTTCGTAGCAGGTGCCGATATCAAGGAGTTCGCGCATTTCAGTGTGGAGGAAGGCAAGGCCCTGAGTGCCGATGGCCACAAAAAACTCTTCACGCATGTGGAGGGCATGAACAAACCGGTGATCGCAGCGGTGAACGGTTTTGCGCTCGGCGGTGGATTGGAACTCGCCATGAGCTGCCACTTCCGTGTTGCGAGCGAGACAGCGAAACTCGGTCTACCCGAGGTAGGTCTTGGCGTGATCCCCGGTTATGGAGGCACACAACGCCTGGCGCAGCTCGTGGGCAAGGGGAAGGCCATGGAGATGATCCTGCTCGGTAGCGCTGGAATGATGCCGGCTGCGGAAGCCCTGCAATGGGGGCTCGTGAACCACGTTGTACCGGCGGATCAGCTGCTCAGCACCACCTTGGAACTCGCCGGGAAGATCGCCCGCAACAGCCCCACCGCATTGGGTTCCGCGATCCGCGCAGTGAACGCCGGTTACGAACCGGGTGCCGATGGCATGCAACGCGAGATCGAGGAATTCGGCACGTGCTTCGGCACGGCGGATTTCAAGGAGGGGACGAGCGCGTTCATGGAGAAGCGGAAGCCGGAGTTCAAGGGTGAATGAACCACGGATACACACGGATCAACACGGATGAATTTTCGTGCCCATTTTATGTACCGCTCGATCGTCTTGATCGGTGTCCATCGGTGTCCATCCGTGGTTGAACCAAATTGAGCGCCCTCCGCAAACTTGCAGGCCAAACGGCCATCTACGGGCTTAGCAGCATCGGTGCGCGCTTTCTGAATTACCTGTTGGTGCCTTTGTACACCAGCAAGGGCGTGTTCGAGCCTGCGGAGTATGGCGTGGTCACCTCGCTCTATGCATGGACAGCCTTCCTGAACGTGGTGCTCACCTTCGGGATGGAGACGACCTTCTTCCGCTTCACCTCGGATGAAAACACCCCCTTGGCCAAGGGATCGACAGGCTCCGTATTCACCACCGGAGCATATGCGCTGCTGTTCTCTTCCCTCGTCTTCATCCTGCTCGGCACTTCGTTCTCGGGATCCATCGCCAGTGGGATCGGCTTCCCCGCACACAGTATTTCGGTGCTGCTGCTGGTGGTCATCATCGGCATCGATGCGCTTACCACCATTCCCATGGCGCGGCTGCGGCAGCAAGGACGGGCTTGGCGCTTCGCAGCGATCAACATCCTGAGCGTGGTGGTGAACGTGGCGGGCAACCTCTTCATCTTCCTGTACTGCATGAAGAAGTACAACGCCGGCGATACCAACGCGTTGATCGATGCCGTATACGACCCGTCGTTCGGTGTGGGCTACGTGTTCCTGATCAACCTCATCAGCACCGGCGTAAAGTTGGTGATGCTTTTGCCGGAGTGGCCGCCGTTCAAAGCCTACAGCAGAACGCTTTTGCGCCCAATGCTGGTCTTCGGAGCACCGCTGATGATCGCGGGACTGGCTGGCATGGTGAACGAGACCGCCGATCGCATCATCCTGAAATACATGCTCCCCGAAGGTATCGCCGATGCACAGATCGGGATCTACGGTGCATGCTACAAACTGGCGGTGCTCATCACGCTCTTCATCCAAGCATTCCGCATGGGTGCCGAGCCCTTCTTCTTCAACCACGCCAAGGAGAAGAACAGCGGCGAGACCTTCGCCAAGATCATGAACATCTTCGTCGCCGTGACGATGACCGCCTTCCTGGTGGTGATGCTCTTCCTGGACCTCTTCAAGTGGTTCATCCCCAACCCGGAATACCATGAAGGCTTGCGCGTTGTACCGATCTTGATGTTGGCCAACGTTTTCCTGGGCATCTACTACAATCAGAGCATCTGGTACAAACTCACCGACCGCACGCGCATCGGAGGCACCATCGCGTTGATCGGTGCTGCCATCACCATCGGACTCAACTTCGCGCTTATACCGGTGCTGGGCTACATGGGAAGCGCTTGGGCCACCCTGGCCTGCTATGCGGGCATGGCAGCGATCAGCTACGCATGGGGGCAGAAGCACTACCCCATTCCGTATAACGTATCGAAGGTGCTGCTATACATGGCTGGTGCGGTGGTGCTCTGGTGGGGCGTCGAGCAAGTACCGATGAAGGGTGTTCTGAACCATGCGGTCCGCGTTGCAATGCTGTTCACATTCGTGACCCTGGTTTGGCGGCTGGAGCGGCCTGCATTCAGATCTTTGACCCCATGAGCAACCCGACCGAAGCCCGGACCCTTGTTCGTCTCGTGAACAAAAGCAAGCACCCCCTGCCCCACTATGCTACCGAGCACAGCGCTGGCATGGACCTGCGTGCCAACCTCGATGCTTCCATTACGCTTGCGCCCGGAGCCTACCAATTGATCCCCACCGGATTGTACCTCGAGCTCCCGGAGGGCACCGAAGCACAGGTCCGCCCGCGTAGTGGGTTGGCCTTCAAGCACGGCGTTACGGTGCTCAACAGCCCGGGAACGATCGACGCGGATTACCGAGGTGAAGTGGGTGTGCTGCTGGTCAATCATGGCCCCGTCCCCTTCGAAGTGAAGGATGGCGAACGCATCGCCCAATTGGTCATCGCACGGTACGTCAGGGCATCTTTCGAGGAAGTTCCGGACCTTCGCGCCTCGGAACGCGGCGCAGGGGGCTTCGGCCATACCGGCACGCACTGAGAAAAGCACTGAATGAAGATCATCGTCCCCATGGCGGGCATGGGCAAGCGGATGCGTCCGCACACCCACACAACCGCCAAACCCTTGTTGCCCATAGCAGGCAAGCCCATCGTACAACGCCTTGTAGAGGACCTGGCGGCCGTGGCCGGGGAAGCCGTGGAAGAGGTCGCCTATGTGGTGAACCCCGCCTTCGGTGCGAAGGTGGAGAACGAATTGTTGGAGATCGCCAAGCGCGTAGGAGCCAGGGGGAGCATACATTATCAGGAAGTTGCGCTAGGTACCGCCCACGCCATCCTATGCGCAGAGAGCGCGCTGAACGGTCGCGTGATAGTAGCCTTCGCGGATACCCTTTTCCGGGCTGAATTGAAGCTGGACAAGGATTGCGACGGCGTCATCTGGGTGAACAAGGTGGAGGACCCCAGGGCGTTCGGCGTGGTGAAGTTGGACGACAAAGGCATCATCACGGAATTCGTGGAGAAACCGCAAACCTTCGTGAGCGACCTCGCCATCATCAGCATCTACTATTTCGCGGATGGCGAACGTTTGAGAAAGGAGATGCAATACCTCATCGACAATAAGATCATGGACAAAGGCGAGTACCAGCTCACCAATGCCATGGAGAACATGAAGCAGAAGGGCGCCCGTTTCAAGGCGGGAGCCGTGGATGTTTGGATGGACTGCGGCAACAAGAACGCGATGGTGGACACGAACACCAAGGTGCTCGGTTTCCTGAAAGAGGAGAAAAGCTTGGTAAGCGGATCGCTGAAAAGCGTGAATAGCGTCCTGATACCACCCTGCTTCATCGGTGAAGGAGTTTCATTGACGAACTCCATCATTGGCCCGAACGTTTCCATAGAGAGCGGCACGGCGATCGCGAATAGTGTGGTACGGAATTCGATCCTGCGCGGTGATGTCCGTGTACAGGATGCCGTGATCGACAACAGCATGATCGGCGAACGCGCTATGGTGACCGGACATGCCATGGACCTGAGCATGAGCGACGATAGTACCGTTGGGTAAGGCGCCGTAAACCATGAGTATCCGCAACCTCTTGATCGCCTTGTCCACAAGCTTCCTGTTGGCGGCTTGCGGTAGCTCCAAGCCGGCGGCGGACAAGGGCACGGACACTTCGGGGGCGGATGCATCAGGGGCCGTGGACATCAGTGGCGATAAGCGCGCCGAAGTGATGCAGCTCTTCATGGAAGCCACACAGGCCCGCCTTGCAGGTAAGCCACAGAAGGCCATTCAATTGTACCAGCAGTGCTTGAAGCTGGATCCGCAGAACAGCGCGGCCATGTTCGAATTGGGCAAGCTGTATCACCAGGCGCAGAACGGTCCGCAAGCGTTGGAGTACGCGCGCATGGCGGTGAGCGCGGACAAGAAGAACATCTGGTACCGCTTCCTGCTCGCCGATCTATACCAGGAGGCCGGGCGCGCGGACGATGCCGTTGCAACCTATCGGGGCATCATCGCTTCCTGGCCCGATCGCTATGAAGTGTACATCGATCTCGCCAATACACTCGCCTACTCAGGAAAGGTGAACGAAGCGATCAAGGTGTATGCGGACATGGAGAAGCGGTTCGGGCTCTCCGAAGAACTGATCATGCAACAATTCAGCATGCTCGCGGGGAATAACCGGATGGAGGAAGCAGAGGAACTGGTCCAACGTGCGATCGAGGCCCACCCCAATGAACCGGGATACCAAGGACTCCTGGCCGAAGTGTATGACCAACGCGGCGAAAGTGAAAAGGCCTTGGCGCAATACCTGAAAGCCGTGGAGATGGATCCAGGCAACAGCATGCTCCGGGTTGCCTTGGCGGAACATTATTACGGTGCCGGGAAGGTGGAGCCTGCTTTCGAGCAGCTGGAGGTGGCCTTCGAGGACCCTGAAATGGACCTCGACACCAAGATGCAGGTGGTCATCGGCTTCTTTGAAATGAGCAATCATGAAGGCCTGGCACCGAACGATAGACCGGATCTCATTCGTCGTTCCTATTCGCTGATCGAGGCCATGGAGCGCACCCACCCCGAGAGCGGTAAACCGCATACCATCCATGGCGATTTCCTTTTGCGCGACGGCGATTACGAGGCTGCACGCGAGCAGTTCCGGATCGCGCTCCGCAGCGAGCAGGATCGATTCCCCATCTGGTCGCAATTGTTGCAGTTGGACCTCCAGCTGAACGACGACAGTGCGCTCGTATCCGATTCGGACGAAGCCATCACGCTCTTCCCCACTGTCCCGCAACTTTACCTCTACAAAGGCATTGCGCTCACACGAATGAATCGCCACGAAGAGGCGATCGAGACCTTCATTCAGGGCCGTGACCTGGTGGTGGATGATCGTGCATTGACCGCCCAGTTCTGGACGAGCCTGGGCGATGTGTACAACGAGGCAGGGCAGTTCCCGCGCTCCGACCAAGCCTTCGACAAGGCATTGGACCTGGACCCTGACAACCCGACCACACTGAACAACTATGCCTACTACCTGAGCGTAAGGGGGCAGTATCTGGAAAAGGCGGAGCGCATGAGCAAGCGGTCCAACGAACTCGCCCCCGGGCAGCCCTCCTTCCTCGATACCTATGCCTGGGTCCTGTTCCGCATGGGGCGTTATCCTGATGCGCTGATCTGGATCGAAAAGGCCATTGAAGCAGGTGGCCATGACCAGGGTGTGATCGTGGAACACCTCGGCGACATTCTCTTCAAGATCGGAGAGCCCGTTCTGGCTTTGGAACAGTGGCAAAAAGCCAAGATCCTTGGCGACGCAAGCGATGCGCTGGACCGGAAAATATCCGGCGGAACCTGGGTGGAATGAGGAGAACCGCACAGGCATCGGTCCTAGTCGCACTCCTGTTCGTGGTTTCCTGTAAGAGCGGCAAGCCCCTGCCATTGCTGGGCAAGGAAATACCGGCGCGTTCCCCGGAAAAGATCATCGAGCAGATGATGTTTCATGCTTACGATACCATCCGGTACTACAGTGCTAAAGCGAGTGTTGGATTGGAACTTCCGGATGGGAACAAGAGCTTCAAGGCCCAGATCCGTTCTGTCACCGATAGTGCCGCTTGGGTAAGCGTGGTGCCCGCTTTGGGGATCGAGGTGGCCCGCATCGTGATCACGGCGGACAGTCTCAAATTGATGGACCGGGTCTCGGATCAATACTTCATTGGCGATACGGCATCGGCGAAAAAGAAATTCGGATTGCAGCCCAGCCTCACCTTGCTCCAGCAAGCCCTCCTTGGGAAAGCCATCGGATTGGAGCCATCGGAGAAATACCGGAGTGATCGCGAGGATGGACAGTACGTGCTGACAAGCAAGGAGAAACGGCGCTTCATTCGCGCCGCGGAGGACATCAGCCCGGCCGATACGCTCGATGGCAAGGACATGAACGACCGGCGGCTCGAGCGCACCTTGCGAAGGGCTGAAGAGAAGGAAGCGGTCGTTCTTCGATATTGGATCGACCCGGACAATTTTCAGGTGACCCGCGTTCAGATCACCGACCTGGCCATGGACCAGAGTGCCGATGTGCACTACGAGGAACGAAGCACTACCAGCAACGTGAACCTGCCAACGCGCATACGGATCACGCTTTCTGAACCAGGGCGGATCGCCAGTGGCACACTCGATATATCCCGCATCGACCTGGAAGGGCCCGTTAACATGGCATTCAAGATCCCGGAAAAGTTCACACCGATGCCGTGACTTACGTTTGTTCGCAACGAAAGGATAGCAGCAAGGGCATGAGCACAATGGTCCAATTCAGGAACCGAGATCGCTTGATCATCACGTGCCTGCTGGCCGTGTTGATCTCCACCCTTGGTCAAGGACAGGACCGCAAGGAGCTGGAGCGCCGACGTGAAGCCCTGGACAAGCAGATACGGACCACCACCGCACTGATCGAACAGGCGCGTTCGGAACAGCGCGTTACCCAGGAGCAACTCCAGCTTCTTGAAAGTCAGATCCAGGCCCGCGAACAATTGATCAGGACCATGCACAGCGAATTGCGGCGCGTGGACCAGCGGATCATCGAGGACGAGGAAATGGTGCGATCGCTCACCGAGGATCTCGAGGCCTTGAAGGAGGAATATGCCCGCATGCTCCAGTTCGCGTACCGGAACCGGAGCGCCTACGACAGGATGAGCTATCTCTTCGCTGCGGAAAGCTTTCAACAAGCTTGGAAGCGGAGCCGATACCTGAGCCAGATCGCCGAACAGCGACGCCGCCAGGCCGGTCTGATAGAAGAGGCCCGCGAGGAGATCGATGCCCGCTTGGAGGCATTAAGGACACAGCGCGAGGACAAGGTCCGATTGGTCGAGGAGCAGCGAACGGAAAAACGGAAATTGGACGGGGATCGTGCCGGAAGGCAGGGTGCGCTTTCCACACTGAAAAAGGAGGAGGGTCGGTTGCGTGAAACACAGCGCAAACAGGAAAAGCAGCGCAAGGAGCTGGACAGCGCGATCCGGAAAGCCATTGAAGCGGAACTGAAGCCCAAGGCAGGAACAGCCGCAGCAGGTTCGGGAAAACTGGAGCTCTCCCTCACTCCGGAGGCCAAGGAACTGAATGCCGAATTCGAAAAGAACAAGGGGAAGCTGCCGTGGCCAGTTGAAAAAGGCGTGATCACCAGCCCCTTCGGGAAACAGGCACACCCCGTCCTACCCGGCATCATCATTGAGAACAATGGCATCGACATCACTACGGAAAAGGGCGCGGAAGTAAGAGCCCTGTTCCGTGGCGAAGTGAGCAGCGTGATCGTGATCCCCGGTGCGGGCAAGGCCGTGATCATAAGCCACGGCGCCTATCGCAGTGTATACAGCAACCTTCGCGACGTAAGCGTCACCAAGGGCCAAAAGCTGGATACCAAGCAGTCCCTTGGAACAGTGCTCACGGATGAGGATGGATCCAAGGCCCATGTGGAGATCTGGAGGATCACCTCGGACGGCCAACTCGTGAAGGTCGATCCTGCGCAGTGGTTGTATCGCTGACCTCCATCGGTCGCTTACGGGATCGGTTACCTTTGGCCCACATTCCACGTTCCCATGGCCCTTTCAGCTTTCGTTCCATACATCCTTCTCGGCATGATCGGTCCTTGGCAGATCGTGCTCGTGGTGGTGGTATTGTTGCTGCTCTTCGGTGGCAAGAAGATCCCTGAGCTCATGCGTGGCCTTGGCCAGGGCATGAAAGAATTCAAGGACGCCAGCAAGGAGGCCTCAAAGGAGGACCCGAAGAAGGAGGAGGGAAAGTGATACCCTCGATAGGTCCGGCAAGTGTCCGCTTATTCATGATGTTGCCAGGATCATTGGGATCGATCCGATGAGGAACAGCGAACACACCGCTTTCAGTGATACGTTCCAACGGACCATGGAGGATGCTTCCGTGCTATCCGCTGTGGAGGGTTCGCTTGCCAAGGCTTCGGAACATGGAGACCTGAACGCGTTCCTGGAATTATTCAAGGACAGCGCCACGGCTCAGGCTTCCGCGGTGGACGCTCGAATCAAAGCAGGTACCGCCGGTCCGTTGGCGGGCATGGTGCTCAGCATCAAGGACAACATCTGCTATAAAGGGCACCGGGTCGGTGCCTCCTCAAAGATCCTCGAAGGCTTCAAGAGTTTATACAGCGCCACTGTCGTGGACCGGTTGCTAGCTGCCGATGCGGTGATCATTGGGCGCACGAACTGCGATGAATTCGCAATGGGCAGCAGCAATGAGAACAGCGCCTACGGACCAGTGAAGAACCCCCTGGATCCTGCTAAGGTGCCCGGTGGAAGCAGTGGCGGTGCTGCCGCAAGCGTGGCAGCCGGTATTGTCCATGTCGCACTGGGTTCCGATACCGGAGGCAGTATTCGGCAACCCGCGTCATTCACTGGGACCTTTGGATTCAAACCGACCTACGGCCGGGTCAGCCGGTACGGATTGATCGCCTTTGCGAGCAGCTTCGATCAGATCGGTCCGTTCACACGCAGCGTGAAGGATATGGCCACCGTATACACAGCCATAGCAGGCCACGACCCGAACGATGGGACCACGAGTAGAAAACCCGTTGATCCAGTCACGCTGACGCATCCAGGAAAATTGCGTATCGGATATTACAAGGAAGGCCTGGAACGGGCTGGCATGGATCCCGAGATCGTGGCCCACCTGAGGAGCACCATCGAACGCTTGAAGGCCGAAGGGCATCGCGTGGAGCCGGCCGAGGTGCCGTTGTTGGAGCACCAGGTGCCAACCTACTACATCCTGGCCACGGCCGAGGCGAGCAGCAACCTGGCACGGTTCGATGGCATTCACTACGGCCACCGCTCGAAGAATGCAAATGGCGTGGAAGAAACGTACCGGGCCAGCCGCACCGAAGGGTTCGGTGCCGAAGTGCAGCGCAGGATCCTGTTGGGAACGTTCGTGTTAAGCGCGGGATACTACGATGCCTACTACGGGCAAGCCCAGCGCGTGCGTCGAATGATCCGCGAGCGGACATTACGGGACCTCGAACGTTTCGATCTGATGCTTGGCCCCACCTGCCCCACCACCGCATTCGCACATGGTGCTGTCAAGGACCCCGTTGCGATGTATCTCCAGGACATCTTCACCGTGCAGGCCAACCTGGCCGGAACACCTGCTATCAGCGTTCCTTCGGGCACACATTCCAGCGGCTTACCGTTCGGTATTCAGCTTATGGCGGCGCCATTCGAAGAGAGCAAACTCCTGGCTGCCGCGGAGCACTTGTTCTGATCCGCATTCGCTCTCCGATCATCTACCCCTGCTGTGTCGATGCCGCTTGTATGGCCGACGCCAACACCCCGATGTGAACGAGGTGCGGACATACCAAGGTCAAGATCCCAGCGTATTACGGGTACCTTCGTCATGGCCTGCAAGCCGGAATCAATTCGCATGCGTTCATCAATGAGATCTCTTTATCTGACCTGTTCCCTCGGACTGGGTCTTCCTGCATTCTCCCAGCCATCGGGAGATGCCGGAATACCGCGACCGGGAGCCGATGACCCGGTAGTGGCCCGCCTGGACGAGCTCGCCCAAATGCCCTGGATCAGGAACTCAACCTTCACCACCGATACCGCAGCACAGAATGTCCACGGGTTCGGTCCGGACGAGGTGCCCACTTGGCCCGAGGAGACCATGCGCCACCGCCTCGCCGTGTTGGATGCAGCCACCCCCTTCGACCTGGCATACAACCGCGTGGTGCAGTCCTACATCGACCTGTACGTGGTACGGAAACGCGAGATGAGCTCCCGCATGCTGGGTCTTGCCGAGCTATACTTTCCTGTATTCGAGGCAGCGCTGGACAGGCATGGGATCCCCTTGGAAATGAAATACCTGGCCGTGGTGGAAAGCGCCCTGAACCCTGCAGCCCGTAGCCGTGCCGGAGCCGTTGGCCTTTGGCAGTTCATGCTGCCGACAGGCAAAATGTTCGGGCTCTATGCGGACAGCTACATTGATGAGCGGCACGATGTCTACAAAAGCACCGATGCCGCCTGCCGGTATCTGAAGCATCTGTACAGTCTCTACGATAACTGGGAGATGG
>JAHEFL010000309.1:0-2784 GCA_024640205.1 Flavobacteriales bacterium
CATTGACATAGGTGTTCAGGAGGATATCCGGCTCACCGGGCAGGGGGCTCGCATAGGAAGTGATCACGTCCTCCGTATAACGACCGTAGACCGAGATCAGCCAGCTGGCCCTTCCTCCAAGGAAAGGAAGAAGGTGATTGACCTCGGCCAGGTTGCTCAACTCAGGAGCCAAAGTCGGGTTCCCGATCCGGATGTTGCGACTGTCCGAATAGGAAATGAACGGTGTGATCTGCCAATGTCGTGGACGATCGATCTTGCGTGAGAAATTCACCTGCAGCTCCCTTTCGCTATCCTTCCATTTTCTCACCAAGTAAACCGCAGGGAACAAAGCTTTGGCCAGGTTCTCCGTTCCATCCGGATAGCGGTAACTGAAGCGCTGGTCCTTGCCTCTGAGGTCCACTTCGTACCAGGTCTGTTCAAATCGCAGCCCGGCCATCATGGTCCAACGATCGTTCAATCGGTAGGACCAATTGAAGTAAACCGCGTTGATGATATCGGTGATATCGAAATCATTGGTAAGGGCAGTGTCCAGCACAGGCCCTCCGGTCTCCGGGTTGGTGAGATAGACATCGAGGTAAGTATGATCCAGAACGTAGTTGGCTTTCGCCCCGTATTCAAGCTTGCTCCGTTCCCCTATCGGGTTGGCAAAGTCGGCCTGATAGGTGATCCGGTCCAGCGAACTACCGCCAATATTATCCTGCGTGCGCGGGCTTTCAGGCAGTTCACCTCCTGAGGCGGCAAAGCTTTTGAGGTCGAATCGTGCTTCATTGTCGCGTCCCCAACCACCGTAATTCAGGTCCATGGTCCATTCCTTGCCGGGTTTGGGAGAGGTATGACGCAAGGAGAGTTGTGCTCCGGTGCTCATGCCTACCGTGCGGTTCGTATTCCGCTGTGTTCCTGATGAGATCAGTTCACCGTTACCATCAGTAGTGGTGAACTGCTGTAGGTCATCGCTGCTTCTTTCGAACTGCCGCGCATTGACCGATAGGCTCAACGTATTGCGGTTGTTCATCGACCAATCCACACCGAAGCGGCCTCCGTTCATCGTTCTGCCGGAATTGCTCTCCGTATCCTGGTCGAAGTATCCAGTGGGAACGCCGTTCAGAAGGTCCGTTCGTCGGGTATCACCGTTCGTGAGGTTGTCCGATGTATTGTAATTGTATGATACGTTGAACCCCCATCGACCTTCTTTGGCGTTCACATTGAAGCCTGATTGAAGGCGACCATTCGTGCCAGCGCCGGCCTGCACCTGCCCGAAGTAGCCAGGCTTGGTGTTCTTCTTAAGGACAACATTGATGATGCCACCGGTCGTACTCGCATCAAATGCCACGGATGGATTGGTGATCACCTCGATCCGTTCGATCTCCTCCGAAGGGATCTGCTCCAGTTCCATGGTAGTTGGCCTTCCATCCACAAGCAACTGTGGCCTCGAGCCCCTCATTTGGACATTTCCTTCCACGTCCACGCTGAGACCGGGAATGTTCTTCATGACATCCACGCCCGTCCCTCCCTGTATGCTCAGGTCCTTGTCCACATTGAATATCCGGCGGTCCACCTGCATGATAACGGCATCACGATCCCCGATCACCTCCACCTCCTTCAGCAAGGCAGCATCCACTTCCAACATCAGGTTGCCCAGATCCTGCTCCACGCTTTCCCGGGTGATCGTCACCTCTGTGATCAGAGGACGATATCCAATGAAGGTGACCGTGATCCTTATCCTTCCCATTGGCAGCTTGTCCACCGAAAAGTCCCCATTGCCGCGAACGATAGTGCCGCCCACCAAACTGTCGTTCCTTACCTGATGCACCGCTACTGTAGCGAATTCGGCAGGCTTATGTGTCGATGCGTCAAGCACCTTGCCGAACACACGACCGGTGGCCGGTACTCGACCTCCGCCTACCGGACGCTGGGCCTCAAGCGTTCCAGCGCAACCAAAGGCAAATAGGAAAAGTATCAGGCTGGCTCTACTGGAGCTCATGTTGCGTATCGTGAGCAAAATTACCTCGTGGTGTGTGGTTACACCATTCAAAGACGACCTACCCAAGTAAAAGGTTCAAAGGATGGAAACAATTAAAAGCATGGGTAATGAAAAAGCCCCTGCGACTGCAGGGGCTTTTCGTTCAAGAATGATATACCGATCAATAATCTTCGTTGCGGAATCCCCCGCCGCGACGATCACCGCGTTCTTCACTTCTGTGACCACCACGATCACCATCGCGTTCCCAGCGATCATTGCGCTCATTGCGGGATCCGCCACGATCGCCTCCTCCGCCACCACGGAATGGCCGGTCACCCTCCGTACGGGGGCGTGCCTCGTTGACCACCAGGTCACGGCCGTGGAAACTCTTGCCGTTGGTCCCTTCGATGGCTGTGCGGCCTGCATTGTCATCTGACATTTCCACGAAACCGAAGCCACGGCTACGGTTGGTGACCTTGTCCATGATGATCTTGGCCGATACGACCTCCCCGAACGGTTCGAAAAGCTCGCGGAGATCCTGGTCCTTCACTGAGTAAGGCACATTGGCGACGTAAATGTTCATGAGTTCTACTGACTGTGTTTTGTTTGTTCCTGCCTGTTCCCTGGTGGTCTCGCCAAAGCTCACCAAGGCCTATTGGCGCAACGAAAGTAGACATGTTATGGATCCCGGCAACAGGTCGGTGCTCAAATATCACAGGTTACGGGAACCCGCCTTCAGGAAGCGCCTTTCACTGATCCCGGTCCATCACAGGACCCGATCAGGTATTCAGATGCTACCGGTCGGTCCTTGCCCAAGGCATGGG
>JAHEFL010000309.1:2794-3464 GCA_024640205.1 Flavobacteriales bacterium
ATAACTTGCGGCATTCGCCATGAAGATCGGTCGTGGACTTCTTTTCCAATTCAGGAATTATTGCGGACAATGGCCTCGCTATTGAACAGTCTCGTTCCAATTATTCGATACACGAGGTTCGAAAGGAAGCGTTCCTTATGGACGATGTGCCTGTGACAGGATAGAACCTTTATGCGCTCAGTAAGTAAAAGGACATTCTCTTAACCCCGCTCCCTTTTCTTTTCGAATGAATATTAGACTATTTAAGCCCTCTGTCGGGCAGGAGGAATTGGATATGATCCGAGAGGCTTTTGAGCGATCTTGGATCGGACTTGGCCCCATGGTGGAGAAGTTCGAGGACGAATGGAAGCACTTCGTGGGAGCGGAAGCTGCAGTTGGGGTCAATTCGGCCACGGCCGCACTGCACCTTGCTCTGGCCTCTTTCCGGTTCCCGGAAGGCAGCAAGGTTCTTGTACCCTCGCTCACCTTCGCGGCGACCGCCACGGCCGTGCTCTATAACAGGTTGATACCCGTCTTCGTGGATAGTGACCCACGAACCCTGGGAATGGATATGACCGACCTGGATAGGAAGTATACCAAGGATTGTGTGGCTGTCATGCCTGTTCATTATGCAGGCCATCCCGTGCCCATGGATGAACTCATGCCCTGGGCCCGGGACCGAGGAATGAAA
>JAHEFL010000310.1 GCA_024640205.1 Flavobacteriales bacterium
CCTGCCCCAATGGCATCTACCGTATGAGCCCTGATGTGGAGGGATTGACCCAGACCAGCAACAACCTGGCGCGCATCGAACTGAAGGATGGTGAATTCACCGTGATGTGCCTTACGCGCAGCTCAGTGGACAGCGAGAAGATGGATGAGGCGGAAGCGATCAGGGCGGTGTTCGAACTGATCGGCGCCCGTGTGGAATTCACCGGTTCCTATCCTGGCTGGACGCCAAGGCCCGGTGCCGCCATCGTGAAGTTGATGTCCTCCATCTACCGCGAACGCTTCAAGGATGACCCGCATGTACTCGCGTGCCACGCAGGTCTGGAATGCGGCATCCTTGGCACCAACTACCCGGATATGGAGATGATCTCCTTTGGCCCGAATATCAAAGGGGCACATTCGCCGGACGAGAAGGTGCAGGTCAGCTCCGTGCAGAAGTTCTGGGGCTTCCTATTGGAGACTTTGGAGCGGGTTTGATGGGACATGGGATCCGATCACCTCGGCGCGTATAGATCATAGGACCACGATTCAACCGTTGCTGATCACGTTGTCCATCAACGCGCTTACTTTCTGTACGGTACATTGTCGTACACTACAAATTCCGGAAACGATGAAACAACTCCTACTCTCGATCATTTCAACCGTGGTATTCGTCCTCGTATCCAATGCCCAATGGGTGCAGGTCGGTGGCGATATAGATGGAGAAAACGCATTCGACGGCAGCGGGGTTTCAGTGAGCCTGAGCACCGATGGCAATAGGCTAGCGATCGGGGCAATATCGAATAGCGATACTGGGCAATCTGCGGGACATGTGCGCATCTATGACAACAGCAATGGTACGTGGACGCAAGTAGGAGCGGACATAGATGGGGAGGCTGAAGGGGACCAGTCAGGTTATCCAGTACGCTTGAGCGGTGATGGCAACCGTGTTGCAATTAGTGCAAGTTCCAATGACGGGATCAACGGACAATTTTCAGGTCACGTGCGTGTATACGAAGACTTGAGCGGCGTTTGGACCCAAGTCGGTGTGGACATTGACGGAGAAGCAGCATTAGACCAATCCGGTTATTCCGCTGCCATCAACGACGATGGGTCCATTGTCGCCATCGGGGCATATTTGAATGATGGAAATGGGACCGATTCCGGACATACGCGTGTTTACCAAGATTCCAGTGGCGTATGGGTACAGTTAGGTGCCGACATAGATGGAGATGCTACCGGATACGCTGCGGGTACGGCGCTAGCCGTGAGCAGCGATGGCCTCACGGTTGCCATTGGTGCACGGGTCAATTCCGGAAGCACCGGCCAGGTGCGTGTCTATGAATTCAACGACACGACATGGGTTCAGGTGGGTGCGGACATTAACGGCCAGGCAGCGCTTGACTTATTTGGCGAATCCCTGGACCTGAGCAGCGATGGTTCCATCGTGGCCATTGGGGCTCCATTGAACGACAACAGTAGCCCAAATTCTGGTCAAGTGCGCGTCTATCAGAACATCAGCGGTGTTTGGACACAAGTGGGTGATCCCATCGATGGACAAGCTAATGGGGATCATGCAGGTTGGACCAACGGTGTAAGCTTGAGCAGTGACGGAAATATTGTGGCCATCGGGTCAAAAGATTATGGGGTCAGTAATGTGGGTATGACGCGCATCTTTCAAAATATTAGCGGCAATTGGATCCAGGTCGGATCGGGCATTATTGGAGAAGCAGCAAGTGATGGTTCTGGCGTAGCAGTAGGCTTGAGTGGAGATGGTGCCACTGTAGCCATTGGTGCCAGGGACAATGACGATGGCGGGAACAATGCAGGGCACGTCAGGGTTTATACGCTGGGCAACGTTGGCATCTCTGGATCCGAGTTGCTCGGTGTTAATGTTCACCCCAACCCAACGACCGGTTCGTTACGCGTTACACTGCGATCTCCAGAGCCGAATTTGAGGGTCAACATTTACAATTCCATCGGTGAACTTGTTCGGACTGAAAAACGAAGCGTGGTCTCTTCATTCGATCTGTCCTTGCCGGAAGCCCGTGGTATGTACCTTATTCAATTGATCAGCGAAAGTGGGGTGACCCGTACCCTTGAAGTGGTCAAGGAGTGATCTGTATGGTAATGAACTCCATCGGCCCTCACATCAAAGGGGCACATTCGCCGGACGAGAAGGTGCAGGTCAGCTCCGTGCAGAAGTTCTGGGGCTTCCTGTTGGAAACGTTGGAGCGGGTGTAATCCATGACCCATCCGCCTCTGAAGGTCCTGATCATGGGCGGCACCAATTTCATTGGTCGCCATGTGGTACAACGACTGAAGGCAGAAGGTGGCTACGACATCACCTTGTTCAATCGAGGCCGGACCAACCCAGGCATCCATTCAGGGATCCGCGAGATCTACGGTGATCGCAATACCCGGGATGTGGAATTGTTGTTCGGTAAACCATGGGATCATGTCATCGATCTTTCGTGTTACCACCCGCATAGCCTTGGCGCCCTGCTCGAAGGTCTACCACCTACGATTAGGCGTTACGTCTTCATTTCCACCTGTTCTGTCTACGATAACGATCTGTGCATGGAGGTCGGCCGCGACGAATCGGCTCCAACTCTATCCTGTACTCCCGACCAGGAGATCGACGAGGGACCAGCAACATATGGTCACCGTAAGGCGGCGTGTGAACGCTTGATGATGGGCTCGGGAAGAGAGTTTAGGATACTACGTCCTGCACTCGTATACGGCGAGTTCGATCCTACTGACCGACTGTATTTCTGGTTGTATCATGTGTATAAGGGTAACTCGCTTCTGTTCCCTGGGAAAGGAAGCCGACCATTCTCAATGACCTATGTGAAAGACCTATCGAATGCCATCGTCCTGTCCCTTTTCGAAGGGACAAGCTCGAAGGTGGTCAATGCTATATCCACACCCAGTGCATCGATCGCTGCCGTGGTTGAGACCGCGACGAACCTACTGGGTAGCGTTGACTCCATCTTGCATTTGGATCCGATGGTCCTCGCGGAAAAAGGTGTTCGACAATGGATCGATCTGCCCCTATGGTTGGAAAGTGATCACTTCACATACAGCAACGAGCGTATGATCGAACTGCTCGGGAGCGGAACCACACCTTTGGGACCAGGCATCGCAAATACGGTTAAGCATTATGCCTCTCTCAACTGGCCAACGCCAACGTTCGGTATGACCGATGAGCGACGCACTGAGCTCCTGGGGCTTGCTCGGACTTTGCCTTAGATCCCATCTCGCCTATGGACGATATCTCCCTTACCCGCCAACTTCATCGGTTGCGCCGCACCGTGATCATGCTGCAAACAGAACTGCGGCAGGGCCATCTGGATGAACCCTTGCTCGCGGACATCGAAGCGCAGATGGAGAACGGCATCGCCACGGACCCGCGCTGTGGCGGGTTAATGGAACGGGTGGATGCCCTGCGGGAAAGCGTCCTTACCCCTCGCCTTGA
>JAHEFL010000311.1 GCA_024640205.1 Flavobacteriales bacterium
CAGCCAGTGCGCTGAAGAAAGCTCCGATTAAAAAGGCGATGGCCACGACCCAATCGCTGTGCTCCACCAGGGTTCCGCTCCAAGCGAGGAGCACGGAAGCGATCGCTGCGAAGACACCAAGTACCTTCCATTCCGCGATCAGGAATGCACTGGCGCCGCGCGCGATGTAGCCTGCGAGCTCCTGCATGTTGGCATCCCCCGCATCCTGCTTGCTCACCCACATGGCCTTGCCGATCATCACGACCAGTCCGATCACTCCCATGACCGGGATGTAGTACATCAATTCACTTCCCATTCTCGTTCTGTTATCCGTTCGTTAACATGCTGTTCTTCAGAGCAAAAGCCCATCATCTGGCGCAGCAAGGGCGCGAAAATAGGAAAGGTTGGGGAATGAAGGTCGGGGAGCTCTTCTACTATCATCCAACACACACCTCCAACGTATAACCCAACTACTTCACCATGTACATCACCTCCTTCACGGCACGCACCGTGCGCTCCACGCTGGGCAGGCTGGCATCGATCAGGTTGGGAGTGAAGGGTAGTGGGGTATCCGCCTGGTTCACTCTCAAGACCGGAGCATCCAAGTAGTCGAACGCATCCTTCTGCACCCGGAATGCCACTTCACTGGAAATGCTCGCGAAGGGCCAGTTCTCATCGATCACCACGAGGCGATTGGTTTTTCTCACGCTTTCCAAAATGGTGGCATGGTCCATCGGACGGATGGTCCGCAGGTCGATCACTTCAGCATCAATGCCCTCCTTGGCCAACTCCTCGGCGGCCTCCAAGGCCACCTTCATCATTTTGCCGAATGAAACGATCGAGACGTCCTTGCCAGCACGCTTGATGTCCGCCTTACCGATCGGCAACAGGTACTCGCCATCCGGGATCTCGCCCTTATCTCCGTACATCCGCTCGCTTTCCATGAAGAGCACTGGATCATCATCCCGGATCGCGGCTTTCAACAAACCTTTTGCATCGTATGGAGTGAAAGGCGTGATCACCTTCAACCCAGGCACGTTCGCGTACATGGCCTCAAAGCTCTGGCTGTGCGTGGCCGCCAATTGTCCTGCGCTTCCGTTGCCACCGCGGAACACGATGGGCACGTGGTACTGGCCTCCGCTCATCTGCAGCATCTTGGCAGCGTGGTTGATGATCTGGTCCGCCGCCAGGATGGCGAAATTCCACGTCATGTATTCCACGATGGGTCGCAGTCCGTTCATGGCGGCCCCCACGCTTATGGCAGTGAAGCCCAACTCGGCGATCGGTGTATCGATCACACGCTTCTCGCCGAACTCGGCCAGCATCCCCTTGCTCACCTTGTATGCCCCGTCATACTCGGCCACCTCCTCACCCATCAGGAAGACATTGGGGTCGCGGCGCATCTCCTCGCTCATGGCCTCGTTCAAGGCTTCTCGGTATTGGACGGTACGCATGGTCTTTTGGAATGGGTCGCAAAGGTATGCGTTGAGGCGTGCCGCCTTCGAAGTCCGGCGCTGGGCGGTCCCTGACTTTCATGTTGCCTTGGTTAAGTTTGCGCCCCGCGAACAAGGGTTCGCTGTCAACGTTCCATCAGTATGAAGATCCTCGTCCTTCTCAGCCAGGTGCCGGATACCACGGCGCGCATCGCGTTCACGAACGACAACACCCAATACGACGGGAACGGGGTCACCTTCATCGTGAACCCATACGATGAATGGTATGCCCTTGTCCGTGCGCTCGAATTGAAGGAAGCTGCCGGTGCCGGATCGGTAACCACCATCACCGTGGGTGGTGCGGATACGGACGCGACCATTCGCAAGGGATTGGCCATCGGTGCGGATGAAGCGGTGCGCGTGGATGTGCAGCCCAGCGATGGACTTCAGGTGGCTGAACACATTGCTGCGTATGCCAAGGACAAAGGTTTCGACCTGATACTGGCCGGTAAGGAGACCATCGACCACAATGGCGGACAGGTCGGTGCCATGGTGGCCGAACTGCTGGACCTCCCATACGTGCCCCTGGCCAGCAAGCTGGATGTGGCCGATGGAAAGGCGACCGTGGAACGCGACGTACCCGGAGGCGTGGAGGTCGTGGAAGTGGCCTTGCCGCTCGTTCTCAGCGCAGCGAAGGGAATGGCCGAACAGCGTATCCCGAACATGCGTGGCATCATGGCGGCCCGTACCAAACCCTTGAACGTGGTAGCTGCTGGTGCTCTCGATGCAGTTGCCGGCACCGTGAAATTCGAATTGCCTCCTCCCAAGGGCGCCGTTAAGTTGATACCGGCCGAGGAGGCCGGCAAGCTCATCGAACTGCTGCACACGGAAGCCAAGGTGATCTGAGCGTATTCATCTTACGGGCGGGACATTTCCCGCCCCAACAATCCTTACTTAATGAGCACCATCGTATTCATAGATTCCCGGGGCGAAAAGATCCCGAAGGCCGCACAGGAAGCCGTGAGCTACGCCAGTAAGATGGCGGGTGGACCGGTGACCGCCGTCACGTTCGGAGCAGCGCAGGGCTTGGAGAGCCTCGGTGCACAAGGTGCCGCCAAGGTCATCGTAGCCCGTGGCCTCACGGCGGTGGATGGCCAGCAGCTTACGCGCCTGGTGTGCGATGTGGCAACGAAGGAAGGCGCTACCTCGATCGTGTGTGTGCACGATGCCACAGGAAAAGCTGTTGCTCCACGGGTGGCTGCCCGCCTTAAGGCTGGCCACGTGGCCGGGGCGATCGCATTGCCGGAAGGATCACGGTTCACACGCAACGTGTTCAGTGGTAAGGCCCGCGCATTCGTGGAGGTGACCAGCCCCATCAAGGTGATCAGCTTGATGCCTAATTCCATCGCCATCACCAAGGGTGAAGGGACCGCCAACGTGGAGGAATACAGTGGGGATGTGGGTACGGCGCGCATCAACGTGAAGGAGGTGCGCAAGGCAGGAAGCGGGATCCCGTTGCCGGAGGCGGAGATCGTGGTGAGCGCGGGTCGGGGCATGAAAGGACCCGAACATTGGGGGCCGGTGGAAGAACTGGCGAACCTGCTTCATGGTGCCACGGCATGCAGCCGTCCCGTGGCGGACATGCACTGGCGTCCGCACCACGAGCATGTGGGACAGACCGGTGTCGCCATCCGCCCGAACTGCTATATCGCGATCGGCATCAGCGGCGCCATCCAGCACCTGGCCGGTGTGAACCAGAGCAAGGTGATCGCCGTGATCAATAACGATCCGGAGGCTCCCTTCTTCAAGGCTGCGGACTATGGCATCGTGGGTGACGCCTTCGAGGTACTACCCAAATTGATCGAGGCAGCAAAGAAGTTGAACGCCGAACGATAAGGAGCCCTATCGGGCGATATGGACCCGGACCAAGGCGTTCCCTATCTTCACGGCCCTCCTTGATGAGCATGGAAAAAGTAGAGTTGCGCTTCCTTCGCATCACGTACAGCCATACGCATGCGGGCGCATATGCC
>JAHEFL010000015.1:0-7702 GCA_024640205.1 Flavobacteriales bacterium
TGCCGGATCGGGCTGATGCGATCGCCGGTGAACCTGGCGAGGAGAAGAATGACCGCCGATAAGAGGATGTAACGATCTCCGCCGCCCCTTTGCTCGCGCTATAGGGGTCGTGCCCCCCAAGGGGGTCCGTTTCGCGATAACCGTGCACCCATTCCTTGTTCTCGTAGCACTTGTCCGTGGTGACGATAACTGCAGCCTTTACGCTGGGTGTGCCCCGGATCGCCTCAAGGACATGTGCCGTGCCCATTACGTTCGTGTTGAACGTCTCTACCGGTGTGCGATAACTTTCGAGCACCACGGCCTGGGCGGCCAGATGAAGAACCACCTCAGGTGACTCCTTCCTGAAGATGCGTGCCAAGCCTGCCAGGTCCCGGATGTCCTGGCGATGGTCGGTCATCCGTTCACCGATCCCACTTTCCCTGAATACCCCCTTGCCGTCAATGGGGTCCAAGGCAACACCGATCACCTGTGCCCCGAGCTGTTCGAGCCAGATGCTCAACCACGCACCTTTGAACCCAGTGTGTCCCGTTACCAGAACGCGTTTGTTCCGGAATATGCTCAGGTCCTCTACTGCCATACCTTCCACTTGGCTTCCCCGCGTTTCCAAAGTTCCTCCAAGGTGTTCTTGTCCCTGAGGGTGTCCATCGGCCTCCAGAATCCCTCGTGCTGGTATGTGTATAGCTCGCCATCAGAAGCCAGCTTTTCCAGCGGTGCCCTTTCAAATATGGTGGTATCTCCTTCCGTGATGTAGTCGAGCACCTTGTTCTCACACACGAAATAACCTGCGTTGATCCAGGCACCGCTCTGTTTGGGTTTTTCCACGAAGCGACCCACCATGCCGTTCTCCTGAATATCCAGTGCGCCGAACCGTCCTTCCGGTTGCGATGATGTCATGGTGATGCTGCCTCCGTGTTTTTCATGGAAACGGACCAGTTCAGCAATGTTGATGTCAGAAACACCATCACCATAGGTCAGCATGAACGGTTCCCCTTCACCGATGTGGGGCTTCGCGCGCAGCACGCGTCCGCCGGTCATGGTGTCCAGTCCTGTATCCAGTAGTGTCACTTTCCAGGGTTCGCTGGGATTGCGTAGCACCTGCATCTTGTTGTTCGCTAGGTCGAAGCTCACGTCAGCATGATGGAGGAAGTAGTTCGCGAAGTATTCCTTGATCACATGCCCCTTGTATCCGCAGAGAATGATGAAATCATTGAAGCCATGATGGGCATAGGTCTTCATGATGTGCCACAGGATCGGTCGCCCGCCGATCTCGACCATGGGTTTGGGACGCAGCCCCGTCTCTTCGCTCAGGCGGGAGCCGTAGCCACCTGCTAGGATCAGCACTTTCATGATACGGTGTTGTTCAGTACGTGGTGTGTGTTCAATGTGACCTTACCGAGGCCGAGGACATGTCGCCAGCCTGCGCGCGTTGTCGGGGCATACCTCAACAACAAGGCAGGCACCGCTCGTTTCTCCTTCCAACGCGCAGAAGTGCTGAACAATACGCCACCCAGTTTCCTGAAAAGGATGGCCCTTTCCTTGGGGTCAAGGGTAGGGGCGGATGCATCAAAGGTGACCAGATTCTCCAGCAGGTATTGGTGCAGCGTTGCCTTCGCCTTGTTCGCGGCTTCTTCGTTACCGGAGATCCCGCCGTTGCGATAAGAGGTCGTGCGGCGGGCTAGGAAATGGACCTTGGTCCTTGCTGCAACTTGCATCCAAAGGAGCAGGTCTTGGACATAGTGATCGCGACGTTCATCCATGACATGACCCTGGAGCAGATCTCTTCTGACCACGGCCGTGGAGTTATTGATGAAATTGCCCTGCACCAGTTTCATGAAGACACGACCACTGGAATAGTCGGCCCTCACCCCATCATAGCTTTCCTGTGCGACAGGCGACCCGTCCCGCGCAATGATCTCCACATCGGAATAAGACAGCCCATGATCCGGATGCGATTCCAGGAATGCCACTTGATCGGCCAGCTTATCGCGATCGGTCCAAATGTCGTCAGAATCGCAGATCGCGAGATACTTCGCCGTGCATTGCCTGAGGCCTGCAGCAGTTCGGGCTGCGACCCCGATGTTGCGATCCCCTGGCAGGAATAAGATCGATCCGGGATGCTGCTCAGCCAAACGCTCGCACACTTCCAGCGTACGGTCCGTCGATCCGTCCTCCGCGATCACTATGCGGACCGGAAAGGTCACGCGCTGCCTGAGGATCCCATGGACCGCGGCCTCAATGAACGGGGCCACATTGTATGCAAGCATCAACACGTCCACCGCTATAGGCGAATTCCGCTCGTTCGCTGGATCCTGGATCTTTCCCGGGTTCATTTTCGTTCGCGTATCAGCCCCCATGTCCGCGGGAGAACGACGTTCCTAACAAGGTACCATTCGTGCGTACCGGCGAGCAAGTGCATTCCCATGTAGGCTGACCCACCTGCGAGTGAGGCGACCACCAAAGCCCAGGTATGATGGGTGGACAGAGCCGCGTACAGCAGATGAACGATAGCGCCCGTCAGGAAACTGGTGATCAGCGTCGGCAGGATATCACGGATCTGCTCCAACAACGTGTATCCGAGAAGGATCTTGGAATAGAGCGCATTGATCAAAAGGTTCACGTAGGACACGATCACTTCGCCGACCACGAGCCCGATCATTCCGAACTGAAGCCCAATGGCTATCGCAATACCGATGTTCACTTTTTTGACCACTTCCAGCTTCAAACTCAGGTCCGACCTGCCAAGAACGAGTAGCACATTCAGGTTCACCGATGAGATATGATGGGTGGCCCCTGCGATACAAAGCAGTTGCAGGTACGGGACCGAGGGTGCCCACTTCGCTCCAAGCAGCAATGCCACGATCGGTTCGGCCAGAACACCCAGCAGGGCGAGGACCGGCAGGATCACGAACGAGCTCAATCGCAGGATCGTGCGGAACGCGCTCTTCAACCGTGGAAGGTCACCCTGGAGTTTTGACAACACCGGATAGCTCACCGTTTGAATGGTGCGGAACAAGGTGTTTATGGCCATGTTCACGAATGCTGCTGCCTGGGTGTAAAATCCCAATGTTGCCGCTGCAAAATATTTGCCGATGACGAGTTTGTTGGCCTCGGTGAAGAACCTGTCCAGCAGCCCGGCCAATAGGATCTTCGAACCGAATCCGAACAATCTGCGGAAGGACTCCTTGCTGAATCGCATCGATGGCGACCAGGGCGATAGTTTCCAAAGCAGCAGTGTATGAACGATGGCCATGATCAGGATCCGTGCAACAAGGGCCCAGACGCCTTGTCCTTGCAAAGCCATGACCACGCCCACCACACCTGAAAGAACGATCGCCCCGAAGCGGGCCATTGCCTGGGTCCTGAAATCCACCTTGTGGCTCAGGGTCGAGGTTTGCACGATCGCAAGTGCCCCCACGATGAGGTTGAGCCCCATCACCCGGATCACCGCCGTCAGCAGCGGCTCCTCAAAAAAGGAGGAAATGAGCGGAGCGAAAAGGTAGAGGGCCCCATACAGGACTAAGGAACTGACGAGGTTGAAGATGAAGGTGGTGGAGCGATCGATCTCGCTGATCTCCTTTTCCCTGATCAGTGCCGTGGAGAACCCGCTCTCCACGAAAACCGAGGACATCTCGAAGAAGATCATGGCCATCGCCACGATGCCGAAATCCTCAGGGAACAAGAGGCGTGCAAGAAGTACGGTGATCAGGAAATTGACCGCGCTTCCCCCCAACTTATCCAGGGAGACCCAGATCATTCCGCTCAGGGAACGGTCGATCAGCGAGCGTTCCGTCATATGCACACTCCTTGACTTATCCTATGGTGGACGGGCGTTATCACGGTCACCAAGGCCACTTCAAAGGATCGATGGACCTTAAGCACGTGAGGAGCCATTACCGATTCTGTTGCGCAACCGCCCCCACCAGCCCTTCAGCCCTTTGTGTTCCACCTCTTCCGCGAAATAGCCGTAACCGTATCCGCCATAAGAGCTTGCCCCATCAAAGCGAACGCCGTTCAGCACGATGAAAGGTTTGGGCAATTTGTTCCGTTCGCGGATCTCTTCGATCACTTTCAGTTGCGGAAGATGGGTGTACCCGGATCGGACCACATATAGAGTCGCTTGCGGAAGATCGCTCATTTGAAGAGCATCCGCCACCATACCCACGGGCGGGGAATCAAGGATGATGAAATCATAGGTTTTCCGCAACTCGGTGATCAAGGTCCGGAGGCGTTTGGACAGGATCAATTCCCCGGGGTTCGGTGGGATCGGCCCACTGAGGATCACATCAAGACCAGGGTGGAATCCGCTTTTGACTATAATGTCCTTTGTTCCCACGGTCGGGTCGACCAGGTAGTTCACGACCCCGTAATCCCTTTGGGTCAGGCCGAAATAGCGCTCCTGTTTAGGCCTTCGCAGGTCCAGTTCCAGAATAAGGACCTTCTTGCCTGTCAACGCGATGGTCATCCCCAGGTTCATCGATATAAAGGACTTCCCTTCACCGGAGAAGGAGGATGTAATGAGCAATACATTGAGATCCTCGCCCGGGGTGAGATACATCAGGTCCGCACGCAGGAGACGGAACATTTCCGTCACGACAGAATTGGTCTTCTCCTGCACTACCATACTGCTCTTATCCCTGCTCGTTGCGATCGACCCCAACACCGGGACCGAAGTCACCTTGGCGATGCTTGCCGCATCCTCCACTTTGTCATTCAGGTGATCCATCAGCATGATGACCCCACCGGGTACAGCCAATCCCAGGAACATGGCGATCAACCAGATCTGACCTCTTTTGGGACTGACCGGAACCTCAGGAACACCTGCAGGTTCAACGACCGATCCGGTGGAGGTGGTGATCGCCATGCTGATGGCTGATTCCTCCCGTTTCTGCAGGAGGTAGAGATACAGGTTCTCGACCACCACTTTCCGACGTTCCTTTTCCACCAGCTTCCGCTCCCGTCGGGGCAGGCTCCGTGTCCGGCTACCGAGGATGCCTTTCTGCTCGCGACTGGCCTGCAACTTGAACTGCAGTTCCTGTTCAATGGAACCGAGGTTGTCGATGATGGACTTCCGCAGATTGTCGATCTGCTTGGCAAGCAATTGCAGCTCAGGGTGATCCGGCCCCAACTTCCGTTCCTGTTGTTCGAACTGTGAGATCAGCTTGTTGAAACTCTGCAGTTCGTTGCTCAACGTCACACTATTGATGCTGAGGTTCGTGGGCACCAATTCCCTGCTGCGGATGTTCTTTATCAGCACATCGCGGATCGAGGACATCACGTCCAACTGTACCTCCAGGTCCGAGATCGTATGGTCGTAGGCGGCCATCTCGGACATCAAGAGACTTCCTTCGGCACTCAACTCCACCGTAACGCTGCCGCTTTTGAACTCCTCCACGTCCATCTCCACTTCTGAAAGCTCTTCGGATATCATCTCCAAACGTTCGTTGATCAAACGTATCGCCCCCTCATAGCCCTTGTTCTTCTCATCGATCGAGTGTTTGTTATAGGCTTCGATCAGTCCCATCAGTACGTCATGAGCACGTTGTGGGGATGGGTCCTTCAGGTTCAGGACCAGGGTGCTCGATTCCTCACCAGCGACGGCCACCTCCAGTTTTTCATGAAAGAAGCCCACCATTTCCTGAACGGAGAGCGCCATCACGATGATCTCATCACCAGGCTTCAGATCCGGGGAACTCCATAGTATCAGAGTCCCTTCCGGTAATTCCAGTTGGCCACCGAATTCCCCCTTGTATTGCTCATCATCCACAGTGAATCGATAGCCACCTTCCTCATCGGCCACTACGACACCCGTCACGCGACTGCTCGGTTTCTTGCCTGTCCAATCGAGCACCCGTACCGGTGGTTCCACATAGATCTCCTCCAGGATGGGTCCTTCACTTTTGAAATAGCGGTATTGCAGGTTATTGTTGAAGACCACATCCGTCATCAATGGGGAAGAGAGGAGCACGAGCACTTCGTTCTCCATGTTCTTGATCTTCTTTCCCAGACCAAGCTCGGCGAAGAGGATATCCTCCCCGTAGCTCTTTTCATCCTTGATGAGGACCTGGGCCTCCACCTGGTACATGGGTGGCGTGAACCGCAGGTAGAAGTAGGCGACAACAATGGCAAGGGAAAGGCAGATGGCAAAGAGGTACCAATGCCGCATGACCGTGTTCCACAGGATCTTGAGTTCGGAGCCTGTATGGGCCCTCGTATCAGTATTGGCTAAGCTGCTCAACGGGTGGAAAGGAATATGGTGGCGAAGCTCAGAAGGGCAACGATGATCACGGAATAGCGTTCCACGAAATCACCCTGCGTAGCATACTTCTTTGCTTTCAATGGTTCGATGTACACGATGTCGTTCGGACTCAGGTAGAAGTACGGGGAATAGAACATGCTGCCCACCTGCGTGTTCACCCGTGTGAACTCGCGGATACCTTCCCTTTCCCTTATCACAAGGACCGTGCTCCGGTCCGCGTAAGGGGTGAAGTCACCCGCCATGGCGATGGCTTCCAGCAAGGTCAATCGTTCGTTCGGTATGATGTAGGTGCTTGGCCTGAACACCTCCCCCAGCAGAGTGACCCTGAAGTTCATGAACCGGAGCTGCACGGAAGTGTTCAGGATGAACTTGTCCAAGCGTTCCGTGATCTCCTCGCGTAACTGGTTGAGTGACTTTCCTTTTGCGTGGACCTTTCCGATGAATGGCAGGTAGATGTTGCCGTCCGAATCAACGCGATATCCCTCCTGTATACCCATGGCTCCCTCCCCGGATGCAGCGCCAGTGGCCGTTCCGGTCGTCGGTGAGGCGAATCGCTGTTGCTGGAATACCAGCACCGTGCTCGGGTCGTTGCTGGTGACCTGGATACCGATTATGTCCAAGGGCATGATCCTCAGTTCGGGGATGGAGTCCGCGTACATTTTTTCGGTACCGATGTCCGAGAGCATCACCATCTCGTGCAGCTTCACGCTGCCGCAACCATTGAGTATCAAAGCGGCGGTGCAAACGCCCATCGCATACAGAATTCGCTTCTTCATTCCGGGTTCAGCGTACCTCGCAAGGGTTGGTCGTTCCGGCAGGGACCGGTTGAAAGGGTGTGTTCAAGGTGGCTCCAATAGAGAACATCCATGGCTGGCACGGATCTCCTTGCTCCGGCCATACGCCTATTGGTCGTTGGGCCGACAAAGGTAGTTCGCAATGAAAATAAAGGAAAGTCCTCATGCTTGGAACCCGCTGTATACGGGGCTTTCGTAGTACTAGTTACGTGTTCTTGTTAATGCTCACTTGGTACCTGTTAATGAAGAGACCGGAGCATTCCATTTCGTTACCAATGGACGATCTTTCCATCGGTTCCGGTACTTATGATCGGATGAGGGTCGTCCAACATGATCGAGGCATTCTGGTGTTTGATCGGTGGATCCATGGATATTTGATGTACCGTTCACCATTCTTTCGCTGGATCCATACCATGCGTTGCATCGCTCTTTCCAGCTTGCTTTTCACTGCAGCTCTCCAGTCCCAACCTTTGTTGGATATCCTGACGGTGAACGGGATGGCCAGCGCGAGCGTGATGCGCGGAGAGCTGAGCGCCACACTTCCCATTCGCCTGGATAGTGGCCGGGTGTTCCTCGTGGACCCATACTATGTCCAGTGGCGGACCACGACGCAGGGTTCGCGCTATGTTCCTCCCGGACCGGCATCCGTGGT
>JAHEFL010000015.1:7712-12108 GCA_024640205.1 Flavobacteriales bacterium
TGAAATGTGGGGTGTGGGCACCGCACTGACGTACGTGGGTCCATTGACACCGAATTGGACCATGGCATTGGCAGGTATCGCACGTCATCATGTTCTCGGGCGCGATAAGGGGGTTTCGGACCCACAATTCGGCGGGGCGATCCTGCTAAGCCGGAAATACGGGACCACGCTCACACTGCGCGGTGGTGTCTATTTCAATCACGAGGCGTTCGGGTGGTTCGTCATGCCGTTGGCCGGGATCCACTGGAAGATCTCGCAGAACGACGTACTCTATGGCACACTTCCCGGTTGGATGAACATCGAGCATACCGTAACCCCACGGTTCCGTACCGGCATCAACTTCAGGGCGTACACCACCAGCTTCGGTACGCGCGACGGGAACTACATCCGCATCAATGAAAATCCCCTGGGTGTGTACACCGATATATATGTCACACCACACTGGGTGTTCCGGGCGGAGGCTGGATGGTGCATTCTCCGCCGCGTGCTTGGGGGATCTTTGGATCCCCTTTACAACGAGAATACCGTGAACCGTCGAGGATACGCCGACCATGGCATACCGGACGAGGCCTACCTGCGGTTGAAGGTGATGTACAGGATCCGTCTGGATGAGTGAACCTTACGGAGCCTGTGCCAGGTAATTATTCGGAGGCTTCAGCGTCATCAATAGCTTCTCGGGATGGCTGATGAATAGCGCTTCTTACGAAGGCACGGGAGGGTTCCTTTGGAACGGAAATTGATACCTTGGATGCTACACGGGATATGATGCGCACTGCTACTGTTTTCTTGTTCCTCTCCTTATCACTAACCTGTTCCCCGCAATCCGCGGACAGTGATGATATTTCCGTGGACTCCCTCTCCACTGGTCGAATACTGGGCGAGATGATGGTACGTGAGCTCATCACCGGTGATCTCATCGAACATGTTGCTACGGGAAATTCCGCTGGCATGGAGTATGAGCTGTTGGACATGGCCCAGCAGGCGCTCTACCTGATCCTGATGGATGCCGGGAGCAAGCAGCGGAAAGGCAATGCGGAGGCTTACAAAAAGGGAACCAATAACGGGTCGGACGCAGGAGTCTCTGGGGTGGTGACCACGACGGAGGAGATGGAGGCCTATGATATCGTGCGCTCCATCTTGGAGCCGGCCGGTTTTGCCAGCCGGATCTCCCCGGAGGACAACCTCAGCTATTGCGCGATCCTCCTGGATTATTCCGGGAAAAGGACGATCTGCCGCTTGTATTTCAACAACCCCATGGAGCGCTATGCCATCATCCACGACCGTAAAGGTGGCAGCCGGGTGGACCTGACCGACCCCCAAGCGCTTTACCGGTATGCCGATCGGATCATAGCCGCTGCGCGAGCCATGGACAAAGGCAAGGGCCGAAAATTGAGGTAGAAGTCGCCCTGAGACCTGATCAACCGGGTTGCGCGAAACCATCAGCGGCTTCCGAAACGTTGATCACGTGATCACCCACCTTTTCGCAACTGGAGAACAGGTCACTGTATACCAAGCCGCTCCGGACATTGTAACCGCCGGTCTCGATGCTCTTCAGGTGTTCCTCTCGCAGATCATCCCGCTTCTTGTTGATCAATTGCTCGAGCTCGAAGGCCTCGTCAAAGTACATCTTGTCCTCCACATCCAGGTTCTTGCACATCACCTGAAGCGCCCGTTCCAACAGTTGGAACATATCCAGCAGCGCCTGGCGCTGCTCCGGTGAGAACCAGAGCTGTTCGTCCTCCTTCCGCTTGATCACCATGCTCATCTGGAAGTAAATGTCAGCGATGCGCTCCATATCATTGATCTCCGAGAGCATACCCCGGATACGTATGGACAAGTTCTCGCTAAGTTCTCCTTCCGAAACCTTCGTGAGATAGTTCGCCACCTCCACTTCCATACGGTCACTGATCTCCTCGTACTTCTTGACCTTGTTGTAGAGCTTGGTGCGTGCTTTTGTTTCCGTCTCTGTCACGAGGCGGGTCAACATCCTGTTCATTTTCGATATGAGCTTACCGAAGCGGGCGATCTCCCGGCTTGCTTCTATCACGGACAGTTCAGGGGTGTTCACCACGCCCGATCCGATGTACTCCAGGTGGAATTCCTCATCCACGTCGGTACGGCTCGGCACGGACCAGATCGCCAGCTTCACCAACGGTCCCACGAAGCCAATGAGGAGCAACATGTTCACCGTATTGAAGAACGTGTGGAAATAGGAAAGCGCCAATGGAATGGCCTCCGGGTGTGAAGTAGCTTCATCATATGGGCTCACATTCCCCATCACATCCACACTGAACCAAGTGATCAGTTCCAGCGCATAGGGTACCATTAGGACCATCCAGGTCACTCCGATGATATTGAACAGGCTGTGGATCCGAGCACTGCGTTTCGCGTGGACATTCCCGACCATGGAGGCCAATTCGGCCGTTATCGTGGTACCGATGTTCTCGCCGAGGATCATGGACGCCGCCACCTCGAAGGGGATCCAACCGTTAGCCGTCATCACGAACGTGAGGGTCATCGCGGCACTCGAGGATTGGATGATGATCGTAAGCAATGCCCCAACGCCTACGAACATCAGGCGGGAAAGCAGGCTCGGATCCGCATACGCGCTCAGGAACTCGAGCACCTCGGGGCTCTCCTTCAAGTCCGGAACAGAGTCCTTCAGGGCGGCCAGGCCGAGGAACAGGATCGCGAAGCCCATGAGGAACTCGCCCCATGAACGAAGCTGCGCCTTACGCATGAAGATCATGGGCAGTGCGAAAGCCATCAATGGTATGGCAATGGCCGAAACCTTGAACTTGAAGCCCAGATAGCTCACGATCCATCCGGTCACGGTGGTACCGATATTGGCACCCATCATCACACCGGCGGACTCGATAAGGGATAGCAGTCCGGCGTTCACGAAACTCACGGTCATTACGGTGGTGGCCGAGGACGATTGCACCAAGCCCGTGATGAAGAAGCCCGTGAACACACCGAAGAAACGGTTCCGGGTCATGGCCCCCAGGATCTGCCGAAGCTTCTTGCCGGCGGCCTTCTGGATGCCCTCGCTCATGATCTTCATTCCGAAAATGAAGAGTCCCAACGATCCAATGATCGTCAACACACTGACGGTATTGCTCCAGTACTGGGCTAGATCCATGGTGCTAGGGTGTAGTAGAAATGTATTGATCGGTCGGGGGCGGCAAAGGTATCCGACCCATCCGGTCATCCTCCATTGCGAATATTAACCTTACGTTAACCCGCGCAATTTCCACAATTCAACGAAACCATGCAGTTAGATCGTTCTTGCCAGGGGCTGTGGCTTGGGGTCCGTGATCGTCCTTGCCTTCGAAGTGGCCTGCGTTGGGCGTGTATCATCGTGCTCCTTATGATTGCCCCGGGATCCGGCGTGGCGCAGGTGGATACCACCTCCAGCGTATTCGGAAAAGGCCTCAAAGTAGCGGCAAGGGATTCCTCCTTTTATGTTCAGTTCCGGTTCCGGGTACAGCCGAACTATACGGGGCTTTATACCGGGCCTCAGGAAGGTGTGGATGCCAGCTACATTGAGCGTTGGTCGATCCGTCGTTCCCGTTTGAAACTGGACGGATGGGCCTTCTCCCCCAAGGTGGTGTACAAGTTCGAATATGACCTGGTGGGAGGGTATATCCGTGACGCGGCCATCAAGTGGAATTTTGCCGGGAATTTCAAGCTCTGGTTCGGCCAGGCGAAATTACCAGGCAACATCCAGCGGGTCACTTCCTCACAGAGCATGCAGCTTGTGGACCGTTCACTGATGAACAATCAGTTCAATATCGACCGGGATGTGGGAGTTCAGCTTCATCACACGTTCAAAGCCGGTGATACGCGCTTCAATTGGGCGGCCTGCTATAGCCAGGGTGATGGCATCATTTATCGGGGACCGAGCACGGGCGGGGATATCACGGGCCGATTGGAGATGCTTCCTTTTGGTGATTTCACGGATAAGGGTCATCAGTACGAAGCCGATCTGGCGCGCGAGCAACGTGTGAAACTCATCCTGGGCGCCACCTATGACTTGAACATGCATGCATTCCAGGATCGCGGCCAGTGGGGCTTCATACTTCCTGAGGAACGTGACCTCGAGAGTTTCTTCTTCGATGCCACGGCCAAGTATCGCGGTACATTCTTGTTACTGGAATACGCGCAAAAGAGTGCGCTGGATGGATCACCTGCCATTGTGGATAGCACTGGAGCGATCACCGCCTCTTTCATCACGGGAACAGGCATCAATGTGCAGGGCGGTTACCTACTGAAGAGTAACTGGGAGATCGCAGGACGCTACAGCACCTTTGAGCCGGAGATCGACAGCGGCCGCACCCCGCGCACGGAGAGTACGCTAGGCCTGTCGCGGTACGTGGTAGGCCATAGCCTCAAG
>JAHEFL010000312.1 GCA_024640205.1 Flavobacteriales bacterium
ACTTCCTTGTGTTCTGCAAATGACAGGACTGGAGGTCGAATAACTTTGTACTGCCGATCTGGCCTATTCCATAATGAGCGACATACTACGATCTGACAGCCTGTTCAGCTCCGAAGCACTGGACAACGAGACCGAATTGATCCCTTTGATCACTGCGGAGGATGAGGAGCAGATGAATGCGGAATCAACGCCGCCTGAGCTCCCCATACTTCCCTTGAGGAACACCGTTCTGTTCCCTGGGGTTGTGATCCCGATCACCGTGGGAAGGGACCGTAGTATTCGACTCATACAGGATGTCTATCGGGGTACCAAGACCTTGGGCGTGGTGAGCCAAAAGGATGGTCAGATCGAGGAACCGCGTGCTGATGACCTCAACCGTGTCGGCACGATCGCCACTATCATACGCATGCTGCGCATGCCCGATGGTAGTACCACGGCGATCATTCAGGGAAAGAAGCGTTTCGAGATCCTTGAGATGGCGAGTACGGAACCATACTTCACGGCGCGTGTGAAGGAGTTCGAGGAGATCAGGCCGGCAAAGGATGACAAGTCCTTTGATGCCCTTGTGAGTTCCTTGAAGGACATGGCCCTGGAGATCATCAAACAGAGCCCTCATATCCCAACGGAAGCCCAATTCGCGATCAAGAACATCGATTCGCCCTCGTTCCTCGTGAACTTCATCAGCAGCAACATGAACGCTGAGGTGGTGGAGAAGCAGAAGATGCTGGAAGTTGCGGATCTCCGGGAACGGGCTTCGCTGCTGCTCGCTCACCTCACCAAGGAGCTCCAATTGCTCCAGATGAAGAATGAGATCCAAAGCAAGGTGCGCACCGAGGTGGATCGCCAGCAGCGCGAATACTTCCTGCATCAGCAAATGAAGACCATCCAGGACGAGCTGGGCGGCAATCCTCTGGAACAGGAGATCGAGGAGATGCGCGAAAAGGCCTCGAAGAAGAAATGGACGGAAAAGGTGGGCGAGGTCTTTGAAAGGGAGCTCACCAAGCTCCAACGAATGAATCCCGCTGGAGCGGAGTACAGCGTGCAGCACAACTATGTACAGTTGTTGCTCGAGTTGCCATGGGGGGAGTATAGTTCGGACGACTTCGACCTGAAAAAGGCACAGAAGATCCTCGACAGGGATCATTTCGGGCTGGACAAGGTGAAGGAGAGGATCATTGAGCACTTGGCGGTTCTGAAACTGAAGGGCGATATGAAGTCACCCATCATCTGCCTCTATGGTCCTCCAGGTGTGGGTAAGACAAGCCTTGGAAAGAGCATGGCGGAGGCGCTGGGGCGCAAGTACGTGCGCATGAGCTTGGGCGGACTGCATGATGAGGCCGAGATCCGAGGGCATCGCAAGACATACATCGGTGCCATGCCCGGCCGGTTGATCCAGAGCCTGAAAAAAGCCGGGACCAGCAACCCTCTGTTCGTACTGGATGAGATCGACAAGGTGGGTAAGGACTTCCACGGCGACCCGGCCAGCGCATTGCTGGAGGTGCTTGACCCGGAGCAGAACAGTGCTTTCCATGACAATTATGTGGAAGTGGATTATGACCTGAGCCGTGTGATGTTCGTGGCTACGGCCAACAGTTTGAGCAGCATCCATCCCGCCCTTCGTGATCGCATGGAGATCATCGAGGTGAACGGCTACACGATGGAAGAGAAGTTGGAGATCGCGCTACGGCACCTGCTGCCCAAACAATTCAAGGAGAACGGCATCAAGCCGAAGCAGTTGAAGCTTGGTGCGGGATTGCTGGAGGCCATCATAGAGCAGTACACGGACGAGAGCGGCGTGCGGACCTTGGAGAAACGGATCGCGAAACTGGTGCGTTTCAGGGCGAAGCAGATCGCCATGAAACAGAAGTATGCCATCACCATCACGGTGGATGATCTGGTGAAGATCTTCGGTCCCAGCCATGCCCGCGACAAATACCAGGGCAACGATGTGGCCGGGGTGGTCACCGGCCTGGCCTGGACCCCGACAGGAGGGGACATACTCTTCATCGAGACCAGCATCACGAAAGGGGAAGGCAAGCTCACCTTGACCGGTAATCTGGGCGATGTGATGAAGGAAAGCGCGATGCTGGCTTTGGAGTACCTGAAGGCTCACAGTGATGTCATCGGACTGGATAGCGAGGTGTTCAAGCGCTGGAACGTGCACGTTCACGTTCCGGAAGGAGCCACGCCGAAGGATGGCCCGAGTGCGGGGATCGCCATGCTCACCAGTATCGGAAGCGCCTTCACGCAACAAAAGGTCCGCAAATACCTGGCAATGACCGGTGAGATCACCTTGCGTGGAAGAGTGTTGCCCGTGGGCGGGATCAAGGAGAAGATCCTGGCCGCCAAGCGCGCTGGTATCAAGGAGATCGTGTTGAGCGCTGATAATCGGAAGGACATCGAGGATATCGATGCTCGCTATACGAAAGGTATGCGGTTCACCTATGTCAATGAGATGATCGAAGTGGTGAAACATGCCCTTCTCAAGGAAAAGGTGGAGAACGCTTTGAAGGTCGCATAGCGCCATTTTCCTTTATACCAGGGCGGAACCGGTTGCACGATCGGACGGAACAGGGGTCTCACAGGATGGGTTAGGGTGCCTTTCGGCTGCGATCGTCGTCCGTTCGATCGCGAGGTTTGGAACGTGGTGTCGTTACTTCGAGGATCCAATTCCATTTCCATGTTGCGTACGGCCTTCCTGACCACACTGTTGATCTCCTTTCAGCTATCAGCCCAGTTGCGCATGCCGACAACGACACTTGTAGGCTTGGAGGAGTTGCGTGAACTGGTGCTTCAGCATCCTGATCCGAAAGCGTTGACAGAAGCTACGCAAGGCTATTACCCGACGGCATTGGTGCACGGTCGATGCATGGTTGGTTTTTTAGGTAGGTTGAATGGAACAGCCGAACCAGCACAAGGGCAGAATGGAGTTGTTTCGTGGGGTGCACGAAAGGGGGGGGTCATCTCGTTCCGTGTCGATGCCTATCACCTGGGTCTGGTCAATACCCTGCCCGGCCTGGACTATGTGGAACTTGCCGGAAAAGCGAAGCCTTCGCTGGATCGGCTTGTCAAGGCCATCCGTGCGGATAGTGTCCACCAGGGGATCGGGCTGCCTCAGTCATACACGGGCAAGGATGTACTGATCGGGATCACGGATTGGGGATTCGATTATACCCACCCCATGCTCTATGACACGACTTTGTCGGAAACGCGGATCCGGGCCGCTTGGGATCAATATCGGAATTCAGGACCGGGGCCACTAGCATACGGTTACGGCACGGAGTTGACCACACCGGGGGCGCTGTTGGCCACTCAGGCGGATACGGCCAATATCTACAGTTTCGCGACCCACGGGACCCATGTGGCGGGCATCGCCGGCGGCAGCGGAGCAGGTACTCCGTTTCGCGGTGTGGCGTTCGAATCCCAATTC
>JAHEFL010000313.1 GCA_024640205.1 Flavobacteriales bacterium
CGCTGTAGCTCGTCAGTTCAAAGTGCCCTGCACCATCCTCCCTGTGACACGGGGTACAGTGGGTGTAAACGATGCACGCAATGTCATCGCTCCATGTAGGTGTCTGTGCGTGAAGGGATGACGCCTCGACGCAGAGCGCCAGCGCAGTGAGAAGAGCATGTTGGCTGCGCAAAGTCGTCAGGGAATTCATTCTTCGGACGGTTCAAGTTCCAGCGCGCTCGCTTCACCGACCAATAGACCATCCGTTCCGGCTTTGATGTCCTTGATGTTCAATTGGGTGGTCGTCCGCCCGTTCCATTCATTCTCCTCCAACACGTACAGCACACTGAACGGTTGACCGCTCTTCACATGCTCGAAATGCTCCGCCATCTTGAACGCAATGGCATCAAAGGATCTTCCCGGCAGGTCCGGATGCACCAGGTTCATCTTTAAATGCGAATCTCCCACGATCCGGGCCGCACCGCTATCCAATACGCCACGCGTGAGAAAGACCGGGCGCATATTCCCCGGTCCATAAGGGGCCATGTGATGCAGTATGCGCATCAGCGGCGTGCCGATCTCGGCAAGGCTTATTTCCAGATCAACCTCTTCCTCCGGGATGCGTTGATCCGGTGTGATGGTCGCCCGTACCACCTCTTCGAATCGCTTCTTGAACGCTTCCAACTTGTCCAGCGGCAAGGTGAGGCCGGCCGCGTACATGTGGCCACCGAACTGGTCGAGCAGCTCGCTGCATGCGTTGATGGCTTCATAGACATCGAAGCCCTTCACGCTCCGCGCCGAGCCCACCGCCTTGCCATTGCTTTCCGTGAGGACGATGGTCGGCCGGTAATGCTGTTCGATCAGACGGGAAGCGACGATGCCGATCACGCCCTTGTGCCAAGTCTCACGGAACACGACGGTACTACACGCATCCGGCTCCACCGCATCCATGATCTCCTGTAGCGCCTCGCGTGTGATCTCCTTGTCCAGTTCCTGGCGCTGGCTGTTGTTGCTATCCACGCGAAGTCCCATCTGCTCCGCCTGCCCCATATCGTTGGCCAGCAAAAGTTCCACGGCCTGCCTGCCATGTTCAATGCGGCCCGCGGCATTGATGCGCGGCCCGATCACGAAGACCAGGTCGGTAACGGTCAGGCGTTTCTTCACGTTGGCCATGCCCATCATGGCACGGATACCGGGGCGGGGTCGATCGTTCAATCGCTTCACCCCGAAGTGGGCGAGAATGCGGTTCTCCCCGGTCACCGGAACGATATCGCACGCCGTACTCACGGCCACCAGATCGAGCAGGGGCTCCAATTCCTGTGGATCGATGTTGTTCCGCAGCGCGAAGCCTTGCATCAATTTGAAGCCGATCCCACATCCGCTCAACTCCTTGAAAGGATACGGACAGTCCTCCCGTTTCGGGTCCAGCACAGCAAAGGCCTCCGGCAGGGTGTCACCCGGTCTGTGGTGATCGCAGATGATGAAGTCGATACCCCGCTCGGCAGCATACTTCACCTTGTCGATCGCCTTGATGCCACAATCCAGCGCAATGATGAGCGTGGCGCCCTCCTTCTTCGCCTGATCGATCCCGGCAAAGGAGATACCGTACCCTTCGCTGTAGCGGTCGGGGATGTAGAAACCGATGTTACCCGTGTACTTGTGCAGGAACGAATACACCAACGCCACCGCCGTGGTGCCATCCACATCATAGTCCCCATAAACCATGATCCGCTCATTGTCCCCCAGCGTGCGTTCAATGCGTTCCACGGCCTTCGCCATGTCGGCCATTAGGAAGGGGTCGTGGAGATCATCCAGGTGCGGGCGGAAGAACGTGGAGGCCACATCGGGAGATGAGATCCCACGTTGCACCAGGATCCGCGCTCCGGCGTCAGGGCATCGTTCATGCACCAACGCTTGCACCACCTCTTCCTGTGGTGCCGGCTTCAAGCGCCATCGTTTGGCATGCTTCCCGCTCATGGCTCGAAGATAGGACCACGGAACAGGGCATCGAACAACGCGGGGGGAACATTACGTTCCTCGGGGCAGGTCCAAAAAAGAAGAAGGCCCGCAAGCTGCGGGCCCTCTTTTGTTGAAGTCAATTCTATCAGCGAACGATGGTGAACTGCTCACCCTTGGTGAAGCGATCGCCGCTTGTCAACCGATAGAGATAGAGGCCCGGTACAAGTCCTGAAATGTTGAGCTCCAGGATGGTGCCGCTCTGTCCTGCCCGCTCTTCCAGCACGATCCGTCCGGTGGCATCCATTACCTGCACATAAGCACCACTGGGCACATCGGCCATCGGGATGTTCAGGATATCCTGAGCGGGGACGGGGAAGGCGATGCCGAAAACATCGGATGCTTCCTCGGGAACACTGACGATCCCGTAGAACCAATCGTGGCTCAAGCGCACCATCTGTTCCGCCACGAGCGTATTGCTCATCTGCTCCGGGCCCACCCCGAGGTACACCAACTTATAATCGGTGGTCTGCACCCGCAGCCCTCCGATCTTGTTCGCGTTGCCGTTATAGTTGAAGATCGCCGTGGCAGGTGCGATCGGTGTGATCTCCTCCGGATAGCTGTTGGTGCCGAACACCGAATTGATCGCGGAATTGGGAACTGTCCCGAATACCGCATCCGCATCGATGAAATCCACCGAGCTGTTCGCCGTGGAGCCATCCGCCACGTAGGTGGCGTGCATGTAGTTCGTATAGAAAGCCTGGGTGACCGGAGTGCCATTGGAGCCCGCAGCACCGCTTTGGTCCCAACCGATATCCTGCCCCGCGATCATCAAATTACCACCTCCATCCAAGTGGTCCTCAAGGACCGCTACGATGGGTTCCGTAAGCCCCGGAAAGGTCCAGCTGACATTGCAATACAGGTTCAGCACACCACCTAACGCGTCATTATCCCCGAATCCGACGAACTTGGTCCGCGTCGTACTCCCTCGTCCAGCCTGGTTCGCAGCCGCCAGTGCATTGGTGTATATCGGCTCATGGGGCTCAGCCTCAGGATTCGTCACAACGAGGTCGGTGACCCCGCTGATCACGTTGAATTCCTCGGTCAGCACCGGAGCGGAGGGGTCGCCGGTCACAGCGACCGAAAGAACATAGGTGGCCACTCCGGCAGAGCTACCTGGTGTTACCGTGGCGATCAGGGTCTGTAGATCGTCGGGTGCAATGCTCACCGTAGCGGAGCCAGTATAGGTGTTCCCCATCACCATGAAGCTGGAGGACCAGTCCCCCGGGGCATCCATGCTGCTGATGCTGATATCGAAATCCGTATCGACCCCGGCGTAGTTCACGAAGGTGAACTCGAAGTCGGTCGCGATGGAAGGCACGGAACCGGCGAACAAGGGCGAAACGTTCATGATGTCGCTGACCACATTGGTGACACCACCATCGGCATCCACCTCGCGCACCTGGTACACGTCGGATTGGTATTCACCCAG
>JAHEFL010000314.1:0-1716 GCA_024640205.1 Flavobacteriales bacterium
GGGGTTGGAAGGATCGGCAAGACTGACCACGGAAACGCCACCTCCGTTCACTCCAACAAGGGCGTACTCCGTTCCGTCCTGGGCCACATAACCCCATACATCGCTTACGCTGCTTTGATGAAGGTCATCATAATCCAGATGGCCGACAATGGACATGTTGAGTTGGGCTGCCACGAAAAGGCAGGCAAGAGAAAAGAAAGCACTGAGAATGGATCGCATGGAGCGGCTGATCAAAATAGAGGCTTGCGAAAGTAGCCCAATGCGCAGGCAACATAAGGTGTCCACGACGCCCCTGATCGGTCATGGTTGGATTGCTTCGCACGTGTCGGGCATGTTGATCCATGACCCGTGAGGTGCACGAGGCCATCAAGGCGGGATCATTTTCGAACGGAACCCACATCTTTGTTCCATGGATATGAAGCGGATCCTCTGTACATCCGACCTGACGAAAGCGTCTGACGTGGCGCTTGCTTACGCATTGAGGGTAGCTGATCGGTTCGGAGCCCAAGTGACCCTGCTCCATGTGCAGGTGAAGGGCGAAGGCGAAGTGGAGGCCGTGGAGGCCATGGAGGCACAGATCGCTCGAATGAATGGCGGTGAGCGGGTCCGTGCCATGCTCCTGACCGGCCCCTTCATGGAACGGATCGAAGCTGAAAGTGCCAACGGATATGGTTTGATCGTGATAGGTACGCACGGTCCCCGTGGGCTGCGCCAACATCTATTCGGAGCGGATATCCTGAAATTGGTCCGTCGTCTCGCGGTGCCTTCCCTGGTCGTGCAGGAGACCAGCGTCGTGGAGAACGACCTGGCGCGTATCGTCCTGCCGGTGGCTGCTCATTCCGATCTCGAGCAATTGCTTGCCATGGTCTGTCGTCTTGCCAAAGCGCATGGCTCCGAGGTCCATATCTATCAACTGATGCGCCCGAACGATTCGCCGTCGGACGAGTTGCTGAAGAACAAGAGCGACATGATGTTCCGGCTGAAGGATGAAGGCATTCCGTACGTGGAGGTGAATGAACCCATCACCAGCTTCAGCATCGGCTTCGCAGAGCCCACGATACGTTACGCGGAACGGATCTCTGCCGGATGTATAGCCATCATGGCGATCGCTTCGGACGAATACCGGTACATAGCGGATGCAGAAAAGGAACGTCTGCTCGCCAATGACGCCCATATCCCCATCCTGTGCGCGGGATGAACAGGGGGTGTTGATGGAATATTAGTCCTCGCTCACAGAGCGTTCGTCGACGAATTACCTTTGTTCGCCTAAAGGAACCCCTCTGTCAAGGGTTTCTCTGGGATATCCTATGAAACTGGTACAGTCCGTCCTTGTCCTGGTCACGATCATTATTTCGACCGGTAGTATCCGGGCCCAGTTCGGCCCACCCCAAACGCTTCCTCTTGAACACCCGGAGGGTTCCTTGTCCCTCGTGGACATGGATGGCGACGGACACCCGGATCTGGTGGGCCTTTTCAATTGGAACGAGTTCAAATGGGTACGAAATACCGATGGAACAGGTGATTTCGACGCTCCTTCGGAAATTGCTACCGCCTATTCCGCTCCCCTCTTCCACGCGATCGCTGATCTGCAGTTGGATGGCCTTCCCGATATCGTATACGTCAAGCAGGACCTCTCGGTCCGGACCATACGCAATCTCGGGAACGGGACGTTCGCCCCTGCACAGAGCATCGGACAGTTGTTCGAGGAACCGGGTG
>JAHEFL010000314.1:1726-3427 GCA_024640205.1 Flavobacteriales bacterium
TACCTGAAGTGGTCTTCAGCTTACCGGCAGGCACGTCCGGTTCCGGATTCGGATGGTACCCGAACACGGGTAGCGGATTCGAATCGCTGGTGCAGGTCGAGGATGCGGTCGATGGACCTGCGTCGCCGTTACTCCTTATTGGTGACCTGGATGGAATAGGAGGCAATGATCTGGTTCTCCAGAACAGTGATGGCACGATCATCGTGCAACGGAACATGAGTGCTGACGGAACGAATTGGGAGATGGCCGTAGCGGTTGCGTTCCCTACCTTCCCGTATGTGGCACCCCTCCTATTGGACATGGATGGCGATGGGGATATGGATCTCGTTGGATCCAATGGACCGATCTCCCATTGGGCCGAGAACCGGGTAGGTGAAGGGGGAAGCTGGTTGCCCTTCACGGACCATACCATTGGGTCCACGGATGCCAATGGAGCAGGCCATTTCGCGAACCTGGGTTGCGGATCAGGGGCTTCCTTTCTCTACACTCCTATCGATGATGTGCTACCCATGCGCTGGAGGACCTATCTGCCTGTCATCGGGGATATGTCGTTCGAAGGGGACCTCTTGGATCTGGAACGCGGTGTGGTCCTGCTGATCGGTGATCTTGACGGCGATGGTCGCAAGGACCTGATCATGGAGAGGCCGGAAGGACTTGCCTGGCATCGCAACATGACGTCGGATCCGACGACTGTACTGGAGATGCCTGTCCTTGATACGCTATGCGTGTTCGGACCACCTCTGCCGCTACCGGCCATGGCCCCATCAGGAGGAAGATGGAGTGGCGTTTGGGTGATCGACAATGTCCTGCATCGAGCGAACGTCGGACTTGCCGGGAACTACCCGCTCGCGCATACGGTATACGAGCAACAGGGTTGCCCGGTGGGTGGTGTCAGTCCCATCCAACTATTGAACGGCCCCATCGTTAGTCCGGACCTGAGTGCTCCTATATGCACAGGAGCGGGTCCGATAGAGCTGTCCGCGCAGCCAACTGATGTTACATGGTCCGGTATCGGGCAGGACGGCATCCTTGATCCGGCCACCTTCTCCGGTGGAGCTTTCGCATGTTCTTGGACGGACAACACCGGAATGGAATGTGCATCGGTCATTGGTCCGATATTGATCTGGAGTACGGTACCCGTCGCCATTGCCCCGGCCGGTCCTTTCTGCATAACGGACGCCATGCAAGTGGTGACCGCAACCATTCTACCTCCTCAAGGCGGAACCTGGAGTGGTGATATTGCGGGGACGGTGGGAAATGTGGCCCAATTCGACCCCAGCATGGGCGCAGGGACCTATCAGATAAGCCTGCACGTGGACCCTTCAGGCCCGCAACAATGTGCCAACGATGCCTCGATCACGGTGGTCGTCAGCGACGAGATCCCAATCGTCACCATCGACCCTATTGAAGCGCATTGTGCGAATGGAAGCGCCATCACCTTGACCGGTGGGCAACCCCTTGGCGGGACGTGGAGTGGGAACGGCATTCAGGGCGGAGTGATGGAACCCGTTCTACTCGGTGTGGGTGCGCATCCGGTCAATTACACCTATCAGGATCCAGGAGGATGCAGCGCCACGGCACAAACCACCATCGAACTCGTGGACCAGGTCCAACTCACCTGGGATGCGGACGATCTGACCCTCTGTCCCGGAGATCAGGCGGTTCTGTTCTCGGCCTTGCCGGCAGGAGGTATCTGGGGAG
>JAHEFL010000315.1:0-2364 GCA_024640205.1 Flavobacteriales bacterium
ACACTCTGTTGCCTCACCAGTTCATGCACCATCGCTTCGTTCTTTAACCCACCGGAAGGGTTGCGGCAGGCGATTGACCCTTGCCTGTAAATATAGTTCGCCCCGTGCGCCGAAGCCCCCATAGAAGCGGCGGAGGGCAGCCCGTTCACCTCCTGCCAGGTCGAACACGTCGTTACCATCCATGCTTCTTTCGATCATCGCATCAATAAGCCGATGCATGGCGAACACCTTTCTTCCTTTCGGTGTGGCAAGGCCTTTCAGGAAGATCGTCCGGCCGCAATGCTCCACGAAAAAACCGGCCGCCGACCATTCACCTTCGTAACGAACACCAATGGCCCGACCTTCCCCGCGCTCTGAGGCCACGTGGATGAGGCGGGTGAATACCAGTTCGTCCTGTTTATCCATTCCCCATTCATGGACTTGCTCGGAACCGAGGATGAATTGGATGAAGGACGATGCCTCCATCGGCTGCACGGCATCCTCCACCCTCCATTTCCGCAAACCCCGACGGTGGCTCTCCCCATAACGACCGCGGACCTCCGCGATATCCCGCTGTAGATCGATCACCATGTTCGTCAACAGTCGGACCCGGACCCCAGTCGGCAGATCCTTGAGGTCGATCATGTTGAGTCGTATGTCCCAAAGCTTGTAGCGCGCCGGGATCGAAGCAAGGAATGCTGTGCAGAGGTCCGGCGATGGCTCCGGTCCGAACACCCCCAATCGCTGTATCCCGAACGGTTGATGGAGGTAATGAAACCCGTATTTCCTACGCGTTGTAAGCGGCATCACGCACTCTGTACGCTCATCCACCAATGCCTCCCAGCCAGGCGAGGCGGCATCCAGCACATGAGAACATGCGTACCAGGAAGGATCGTGGCCCACGAGTATCCGTTGGTCCCACCATGCCTTGTCCAGATCGCTGTGCTGAAGATGACGGATCATGTTCGAGCGTTCGCGATGATCCGAAGAATGGCTTCCCGCCAACCTGCATTGTCCGGATCCCTACCCAAAAAACTTTCGTGCCAAAGTCCGGTGAAGGTGCCCTGTATCCCTTTCAGCTTGGTGATCATTCCGGACATGGCCTCGACGGCTTCCTCCGGCGAATACTTGATCTTATGTCGCAGCGTATTGTCCATGACAGCGAAGGGATGGATCTCAAGATCGGTGATCGAGTCGGACCCAAGGTCGTACCATGCATAGGGTGTGCAAGTCCCGGCCCGGAACCCAGGTCGGTCGTGGAGACCCATGCTGTGCTCTTCCCGGAAGCCAAGTCGAACCAATTCGCGGAAAGTGCCCGGGATCTTGAACCGAAGGAAATGCTGCCGGGAATTGGGGACCGGAGCGCCGACAAGGTGCGAAAGTGCTTGGCGTTGCTTGGAGATCAGTTCCGGATGGATGCTGCTATCATATGAGGGATGTACCCCCACTTCAGCCCATGTTCCGATGGTTCGGATACGCCTAGCATACTCCGGATGGCTCAATGGCACCGCATGATCCCTCGGTCCACGGTCAGCGGCCAGCACGAAGAACACGGTCCGATCGACGCCGTCCAGGAAGTTCGGCCGAAGCTCCTCCAGGATATCGTAGGGATCGGGGGCCGCTCCTGCTAGAACGCGTATCCGGAGCATGACCTCCGCCCACCGGCCCTTCAGCACGTCCCTCGCCAGGGAACCCGCAGTGCGCCATAACGGTCTTCCCAGGTATTTGAAGCCGTTGTCAAGATCCACGGTCAGCACTTGCCGATAGCGCCTATCCGGTGCTGGGAGGGATGGGTCGAAGGATCGCCAGCGCTGGGCCAGGTGGATCGCCCATTCGTCCACCACCGGTCGCTCCAGATAGCCGTGACGTGCGCCATGCAAGCTATCCGTCAAGGGCCTGCCATGTTCATCCTCGGGCAATTCGGACCATTCCTCATACCGGGAGAGCAGAAAGAACGCGGCAGCGAAAGGGTCGAATGGCAGATCACCTCCTCGTGTCGGGAACAGCATCGGGATCCCGTCCTGCTTGATGACCCCCGGTTCGATGGGGTCCCGACCGATCCCCTCCAAAAAGCCGGAAGGCATGATCTGGAAGGCTCCCCGGACCTTCCCATGCCCATAGTTGAGCTTCGGGCCTGCCACGTACGCCAGTTCATCAGCAGTAACGAACACGACTTGCCAGCCCAACATCTTCCCCAGCAGTTGCTCAGCCGCGTATCGCGCCCTGGATGTTGGGCGCTCCAGATGGACGTGAACCTGATGCATGATCGTGGAACGCAGGAAAGGTAACCGACTTGCCCGTGCCACCTGTTCAGGCGAGAAGCGCTTCGCATATGCTGAACGCCGCATGGCCGCTTCCGAACAAGGGGGGCATGACAGGCAGATC
>JAHEFL010000315.1:2374-3423 GCA_024640205.1 Flavobacteriales bacterium
CTGGACAGGGCTTTTTCGACACCAGCCATCAGCCCCTCGGGGTCCGTATCCACCAATATGCTTCGGCCATGTTCCACAAGTTCCACCCATTCGGTCTCCGAACGAAGGATCATACAGGGACGGTCGAAAAAGTGCGCCTCCTTCTGGACACCACCGGAATCCGTTATGATCACGCTTGCGTGCCTTTCCAGCTCGATCATGTCCAAAAAGCCGGCTGGGGGAATGATATGAATGCCAGGGAACGCGTGCAACTTTGACACAGCGCCATGACCCACCTCACCTTCCAAGCGTTTCCTTGTGCGGGGATGCATGGGAATTGTGACAGGAATATCATACGCTCGATGGATCCCGATCAACCCATCCATGATCCCCTCCAGTCTCAATGGGTCCTCCGTGTTCCCGTCACGATGGATCGTTGCCAGGAAATAGGCCTCGCGTTCCAGACCGTACCGCTCCAGAATGTTGCTGCGCGAAGATGCGATATCGGCAAAATGCAGGCAGTTGTCCAGCATCACATCCCCCACGTTCAGGATATGCGGCCTATCGATGGTCGCGGGACCGTTTTGTTCCAACGCGAACCCTTCCTTCTCCAAGTTCGAGACGGCCGTATTCGTCGGGCAGAATAGCCAGGTGCTGCAGTGATCGCTGACGATCCTGTTCAATTCCTCCGGCATGGCCTTGTTGAAGGAACGAAGACCGGCCTCCACATGTGCCACGGGAACATGCAGTTTGCTCGCCGCAAGAGCACCGGACAGCGTGCTGTTGGTGTCCCCGTATATGAGCACCACATCCGGTCGTTGCTCGACAATTGCCTTTTCGATCCCTTGGATCATGCGTGCCGTCTGTTCGCCATGGCTTCCGGACCCCACGGAAAGATGCACTTCCGGGATGCCAATACCCAATTCATCGAAGAACACCTGCGACAGCTCATGGTCATAATGCTGCCCTGTATGCAGCAGTGTCTGGCGAATCCGCCCCTTGAACCCGCTATCTATTGCACGCCCGATCGCCGAAGCCTTGATGATCTGGGGCCTGGCCCCGATCACGGT
>JAHEFL010000316.1 GCA_024640205.1 Flavobacteriales bacterium
TTTGGGAACGGAACGGACGGACATTGGGTCACCAGCAACTGGTACATGGGCGATCTGCCTGGATGGGTAGTGGAATTCAATGCGAAGGATCTCGCCCATGCTTACCTCAAAGGTACCTGGGACCTGTTGTTGCCGAGGGATCGCTATCGGCAGGTGATGCCGGATGATAATCCCTACGAAATACCGACCCCTGGCGCGTCCACAGCGACACTACCGCAGGATCTGGCCTCCCTGCTCGATGCGTGGAAGGGCAACACTAAATTGATCGCTTATGTACCGGTCGGGAATACACTGACCACCGACTTCGCCCTGGCTGCTTTGGAAGGAGAGGAATTGGGTAAGGATGACATTCCGGACCTGCTGTCCATCAGTTACAGTGCCGGTGACAACATTGCGCATTGGGTGGGACAACGTGCGCTGGAACTGGAGGATAATTACCTGCGCATGGACCTTGAACTCGCCCGCCTGCTCAAGGCGTTGGATGAACAGGTGGGCAAGGGGAATTACACCCTGTTCCTTACCGCTGACCATGCCGGTCCGGATGTGCCGGAATACCTGAAGGACCTGAAAGGAAGCGCGGGGTATGTAGTGATGGACGAACTGGCCAAGGAGGTCAACAGTGGGCTGGTAAAGCGCTTCGGTCAGGGGCAATGGGTCCAATCCATCCGGAATGAACAGGTCTTCCTGAACGACTCGCTCATCCTCGCGCGAAAACTCGAACCTGCACTGGTGCAACGGGTTACTGCGGACCTATTGTTGGGCAAGCACGAGATCACCGAAGCGCTGACCGCTGCGGACCTGGTCCGCATCACCTACCCGGACGGGATACGGGCCAAACTTCAACGCGGCTTCATGCTGCGGCGGAGCGGCGATGTGTGCTTCGCCTTGCGACCGGGTTTCATCGACCCCGAGGATTGGGCGTATGAGCGGGGCACGGACCATGGCTCCGGTTGGAACTATGATTCACATATCCCATTGCTGTTCTTCGGAAAGGGGATCCGTTCCGGGGAAGTGGTGCGCCGGGTGCATGTCACCGACATCGTTCCAACGCTGTCCTTGCTGGTGGGTATGACCTTGCCGGATGCGGCATCAGGGGTCGCCATCCCGGAAGTGATCGGGCGATAGCCCGCGATGCCCTGTTGATAAGGAGGGTGACATCTCCACGATCGCAATGCCCTGAGGTTCATTCCCTGTCCGGTAATTTCACGGTCCCGATGGGACCCTCCACAGTCATTCGTTCGAGCGCGTTCGCCGTGTGCTCCTTGGTTCCGCTACTATGCTGGCCCCAGCCTGTGCTGGACCTGCATGCGGAGCGCCAGGAGGCGGACATCGTGGTACGGGGCATACTTGATGACCCCTCCGAGCCGGTGCCCGTGTTCCAGGCGACCTGGCGCAGTGTGATCGGAGGTGCACCTGATTTTCAGTTATTGCCAACGGCGGCACCTCGTGAGGATGTGGACCTGATGCTGGACCGTTTGGTGGAAGCTGCCTTGAGCGCCTACCTGGATACGCGGATCCACTTTGCCAAGCAGGGTGTCAAGGCTGATCTGCCAGCGGATGAAATGGCACGGGAGATGGATGCCATGGTGATGGCGGCCTGTGAGGAACTTGGCGTGGACGGAGCGTTCAGCGGATTCGCTGGACCGACCAAGCAGCAGCTCGACCGGCTGTCGCGCATCGATTGGAGCCAGGCCCGTTTCGGTATCGATGGCGGTGCCGATCAGGATAAGTACCTCGCGATCTACTTCTATGTACGCAGCCAGCGCGATGAACTCCAACGCCAGATACGAGCGGACCTGTTGCCGTTGGCACGGGTGCCGGTCCTAGGCATACGCGCGCTGGAACAAGCCATCCTGGTACGGATCAATTCCACCTGCGGTACCGTGTTCGACGAGGATAATTTCCTCTGTGCTCTGGATCTTCAATTGGCGGATACCGGGAACGGCGGTGTGGATCCCCAACTCGCGGACAGGATCATGCGCTCCATCGAGGAACGTTCCGAGGACAACCTCAATGTTGAAGAACCCCAGGAGCAACCACGCATAAGGAAGCGGGACCGTTGGTTGAAGGATGAGCTTGATCGGATAAACGATCGTATCGACCGGATGGATCAGCGCAAGGAACTTTGGGTGATCCGTGACCGCATGGATGATATCGATGATCGACTCACCGATCTTGGAATGGAGATACAGGAAGTAAGGGAGCAAGGGGCCGGTGGGAAGGACAATCCGCTTGCAAACCTTAGTGATCTCACAGGCCGAAATCTCACCATCCGGTTCGATCGGAACTCGAACACGTTGAACCCGGAATACCGGGTCATGTTGAACGAAGTGTTCGAGCAGCTCGCGCGAGCTCCTGGTGATCGTGTTCTGATCACCGGCTATACCGATAAGAGCGGTGATCCAACGACGAATATGTATCTGAGCGAACAGCGGGCACTTGCCGTGAGAAATTATCTGATGCAGCGCGGCATTGAGGAGGAGCGATTGCTTGTGAACCATTACGGTGATAGTCGCAGCATGGGACGGAACCCTGATGAGCGCCGTGTGGAGATCGAGTGGTTGCGCTGAGGTGATGGACGAACGTTCCCAGGTGGATACACAGGTATGAACCAAATATCGTTTTATCAGTTCCCTTGTTGGTCCGTCCTATTGTCACGCACCTCGAAGGGCTTGGGCATGGATACATTCCAAGCGTTCATGAACGAGCCAAGCTCGCTCTCCCCAGGAACGATGATACGAGCCACCAAGACCTGATCGCCCATGCTGAAACGAAGGCTTACCGTTGTCCTAGGCCTCCTCCTGATCGTGGGTGGTGTGGTCACCTGCAACAAACTAACGGCCAGCCGGAAGTCCCCGGAGCGTATTGCTGATGCCCCGGAGGCACGCATCGTACGGGTCCTCGTGGCCAACAATGGGCCGGTGCGTCTGGCGATCCCTGTTACCGGTCGGGCACGCGTTACCGATCGCATGCTCATCAACGCCGAAGTTGGTGGATCGCTGAAGCGCACCTCCAAACCCTTTCGGGAGGGTATCTCCTTTCGTGCAGGCGAAGTGCTCGTGCGCATTGACGATGGTGAAGTGAGGGCTCAGGTCAACGCACAACAAAGCGCCTTTCTCCGCTCTCTTGTGCAACTGGTGCCGGACCTTCGTTATGACCTGCCTGCGGTCGCTTCCAAGTGGGATGCCTATTTGAAAAGTGTACCGGTGGATGGCCTGCTCCCCGCGTTGCCCGCGATGGAGGATCAGCAGGAACGCAATTACATGGCGGGTCGCGGTGTATTGGACCAGTACTATGCCATTCGCGCGCTGTACGAACGTTTGGCCAAGTATGTCATCACTGCGCCATTCGATGGGTCGTCGTTTCCGCCATGGCCGAGCCCGGAACCATTGTAACTCCGGGCACCCGGTTGGGTGAATTC
>JAHEFL010000317.1 GCA_024640205.1 Flavobacteriales bacterium
GCAGGAATTTTCCCATCTCCAGGTTCGCGGCGATGTCCACACCATAGGTCGTCTCCCGGCTACGCTCGCTAACACGCTTATCGATACTGCCCCAGTAGGGGGTGCTGTAATTACCCGCCACGCTCACGTTCCCAAGGTCGGCAAGCTGCGCATTCACACGTGCCAGAGCCGCCCAACCACCGCTTTGATCGAAATCCGTGAGCCGTAATTCATTCGCCCAGATCTCCACACATACCGGCTGTCCATCATCGGTCGTCCAGGGGTTCCCCTCCTGGCCATCCTTTTTCGGGTTACGGATCCCGATCATGATCGTGCGCAACTGGCTCAGGTTCGGATTCCCCTTCACGAAGATCCTTCGGTCGCCATCCGCACCCTCGAAGCGCTGGTTGGAGGCGACGCCACTCTGATCCCGGCCGATCTTCAGTTCGTTCAGCTTCGCGAACTCGATGATCATGTTATTCGCTTCCGGCCACACATTGTAAGGGTCCCGGTTGAAGAACTGCGAGGGCACAACCGGCACTTCGTACTCATAATAATTCTCCTCGTAATCATTGCCAAGCCTCACGAACACACTGACATCACCGTACTCGATGGGAGCGAACTCGTTCGAGGATTCCGCATGGATGTACATGCGCATCTTCTTGTACATCCGGATATCGAACTGAACATTCCGGAACGCAGCCCGGGAATCACCGTCCCTCAGGTTGCATGTTTTGAGTTGCAGCGATTGTTCGTTCAGGTTCCGCAGGTTCGCACTCGCCACATCGATCTCCTGGTTGATGTCCGGCGGCAGCACGTAGTTGACCGGGGTCCTGTTCCCGTTCTCCTCGATGTTCACCGCAGCGATCTCAAAGAGCGTGGGATCCGGGTCGCCACCGACCACCTCGCCCGGTGTTTCCAACGAGAACTGGTACTTCCGCCATTCACCCCGCACGAACTCAAGGCGTGCGAACCGCAGTGTGGCTTCCTGCTGCCACCCGTGCATGTACATGCGCATGAAGCGGATGCTCCGGAAATCCTGTATACCGTTCACCGCCTCCAGTGGCTGCCGGATGGGGATCTTGAACTGGTACCAATAGACCTGTTTGGGTCCTTCCGGGGTGTTCGCTGTGGCAAGGATACGGTCCGTGATGAAGTTCTGGCCGACCACCATGTCCTGCGGGCGCATGCTCACCTTGTAGTGGAAGTAGCTCTCGCTCTCGCTCAGGTTCTGGTCCTGGTTGATATCCTCCGAACTGGGCAATGTGGTCTGCTGGGTGGGATAGTCCTCCGGGCTGTCCTCATCGGTCACGCTGTTCCCCTCCGGCCCATTGAACCGCTTGTACCGCTGCAGGATGTTCAACTCCAGTGCATCCTGCAGGGATCCGCGGAAAAAGCGATAGTTGTCATTGCTGGGGTCGAACTGGATGTCGGCCAATGCGGTGGTATTGGTCACCACTGCCGCTGCATCCGTCAAGTAACTGGAGAAGAAGTTCTGTTCCGTCCGTCCGAGCAGATCGGGCTGTGCGCTGGATAGGCCATCCAAACCGACGTCCTGGAACTTATTGCTGTTGTTCTCCACGATGGCGAACGCGTTCACCACACTTTGTGTCGTGGGGACCACGCCCCAGTTCGTTTCCTCGGTCTCCGCAGCCGCATCGTTCAAATTCTTGGGAAGTCCGTTCTCGAAGAACTTGCGCCCATCGCGCTGGATGTCCTCACTGATGTTGCCGAGATCGAAGTAGAGGTCACCTCCCGTGCTGTTCACCGAGTTCACGTTCGTGGCCGGTTCACCCTGGCTGTTGCTCGCGTTGTAGAAGGGGTCCATCACCCAGAACTGGATGGTCTCGATGTTGCTCGCTTCAAAATCGGTAGTGGTGATCCGGCGTGTGATACCCGCCCAACTGTTCTCGGGATCGGCGAGAAGACCGTCCGGGGTCAGGCCATCAGTAGTGTAGTTGTAGGGCCCCCGTTCGTTCGGATAATAGGTAAGGTCCAATACCGGAATATTCGCTGGAGTTCCTGCCGCCAGCTGACGATTGGGGAACACCTCCTGTTCAAGGACCTCCCGCATACGGTTATCACTACGCATCGCAGCATCCGCCGCAATGTGCTCCGGAGTGAGATTGTTGTTCCGGAAGAACAAGGGGTCGATCACATACCATGACAATTGGGCCCTACGGAACCCGGAACGCAGGTCATCAATGAATTCACCTTCCGGAAATAGTGAGATCCCCTTCGGTGTGGTCGCATGGAACCAAAGGCTCTGCGTGCGCAGATCGATCACGCTCACGCTTCCCTCGAAATCGTCGATGTAGCTGGTACCAGCATTGCCTATCGCATTGCTATGCCCAGGTATCAGGTAGGCAGCTTCCGCCGATGCCTGCAGGCTGCTTTCATCCTTCGTGGCATAAAAAGGGAGCTTGTCCACCAGGTTCGTGAGCCACTGCGATCCGGTCTGCCAGTTCGCATCCACACCCAACATCGTATTGCTGATCGGTTCATCGCCCACGTTCACCTTCTGCGTGAGAGGTCGTTCGTACAAATTCATCACCGTACCGCCCAACACCAGGTCCTTGTTCACCCGGTAATCGAAGCGTGCTCCGGCCAGTGTTTTGGTCTGGATACTGAAGAGGGAGTTGCTCTCCAGCGAAATGTTGATAGGCGTACCACTTTCCAATATACCCTGGTTGAGGATCCGCACACGACCCAGGTTATAATCCACGGTATAATCCTGGTTCTCGATGAGTCGAACGCCACCGGCCGTGACCGTAACGCCACCCTGTGGAATGTTCACGGAGTTAAGTGAGATCACATCACTGCTCGCCGATCGGTAGCTCCCTTTCAGTTTGAATCGGTTGAGTTCCGGTATGAAGGAAGCCGCCGTTTTGGTACTGTCGTATAGCTGTGGATAAACGATGGTCTTCCGCACCTGCTCCGGTTGGATGGGATTGTTCGGGTCAGGACCTATCAACTGCTGGTCCAGGTAACTGCCGAAGGGTTCCAGCACGGGGAAATAGATACGCCCGTTCTGGGCCTGGATGGTACCACCGATGGTCGCCGCGTTGTCAATGAAGTCGAACCATCCGTCCGGGTTCGGAGCATTGTTGGGGTCCAACCGGTCCAGACCAAGCGATTGGATCAGGGGTATCTGGTCCAGCGGGGCACGTGGAATGTAGTTGATATCCACTCCCGTCACCGGGTTGTTGTACACCAGGTCCAGCCGGAAATTGTCCGGATTCACTTGGAACGCTCCCAGGGCATACACGTTCTTCATCATCAGGTCCCAAAGCGGGATACGCGGGTTGGTGATGGTGGCCTTCAAAAGGCGCAGGATCAGTGCATCCGGAGGCCCGATGCCGTCCGTTGAGAATTCGCCGACCTGGAAGGTCTGACCCTGGTATGTGTATTGGAAGGCCACTGCAAGCACC
>JAHEFL010000016.1:0-5261 GCA_024640205.1 Flavobacteriales bacterium
CAATTATGGCCCGGGACAATTCGTTGTAGGTCACGCGCTATTGCATTCCTCTGTGCCTCCGCGCCTCTGCGGCCAACTATTTCACATCAGCCAGCTTCCCCTTCAGCATATCGATCACCGCGATCTCGCTTGGGTCCACTCCCTTTTTCTCAGCCCAGTACAGGCTTACCCAGTCACCAAGATTGATGAGGTATAACTGCCGCGCATAGGCCGTGTCGCCCTTGCTCCATACCTCATGGACATGCGGGGTGAATTTGGCGAAGACCTCCTTGTTGATCTCCATGCGCACCTGGGTCCGCTCGTGGTCCGTTGAATGCCTGAATAGCACCACAGCGATCTCATTATCCCCGCCGGCCCAACCCACCAATTCGTTGTGGTTCATCTCAGGGATGGCATGGTGCCAGCAGAGCTCCTTGCTGTTCTCGTTCACCTGTTGCCGGAACCGGATGCTCACGGCTTCGGTATTCGCCTCGCTGTAGATCACCAGGCGTTTGCCATGGAGCTTTTCTGTCAGCTCGCGTGCCGCCTTCTTGATGGCTTCCTTCTCTTCAGAGAGCATGGCGGCCGCGGTCTTGATCGAGCCCTCGAACCCGTCACCAATGATCCCGAAATGATGGAGCAGAAAGAATTGCTGCACCAGCGAGTACGCCAGCATGGTACGCGGCGGGTTGCCACCAGGGATCACGATGTGATCAAGTCCCTTGGACTTTGCGGTTTCCAGCATTTTACCACCGCTGGTCACCACGCACACGCGGGCTCCTTTGGTAAGGGCTTGCTCCATGGCCGCCAGGGTCTCCTCCGTATTACCGCTGTAACTGCAGGCGATCACCAGGCTCTTGTGGTTCACATAGCCGGGCAGGTAATAATTGTTGTAGACCTCGATCGAGCATTTGGCCTCCTTATGCACCAACTGCGCCGCGATCCGGCCACCGATACCGCTTCCTCCCAACCCGGTGATGACCACGTTGGCGTAAGGTCCACCAGGTGTTTTCAAGGTCGCGTTGCGACCGATCTCCAGTGCCTCCTTCAGTTGTTTCGGGAATGCTTCGATAAGGCTGATCATCGGTGTGGGTTCTGCGCCTGCGAAATTAGCCCTTGCCTTTGCTCCGCCCGCAAGAAGGGTTCCCGGTATCTTCGCGCACCTCTCCAGTATTTCGCCTATGTCCCACGCCCTTTCCGATCAGGAACTTGCCCGTCGCGAAGCTCTCCAGAAGCTCCGGGCCCTTGGTATCGAGCCTTTCCCTGCAGCTGAATTCCAGGTGACCAGCACCGCCACGCAGGTGAAGGACCTTTTCAAGGAAGAGGGCGATCCAACTCAGGTGACCATCGCAGGACGCCTGATGAGCGTGCGGGTCATGGGTAAGGCCAGCTTTGCCGTGATCCGTGACCATAGCGGCGATCAGCAGATCTACGTGGCGCGGGATGAAGTGTCTCCAGGGGACGACAAGACCATGTACGACGAGGTTTGGAAACATCTCCTACATCTCGGAGATCACATCGGCGTTCAAGGTCATGTGTTCAAGACCCGGACCGGTGAGATCACCGTGCAGGTGAAAGAGCTCAAACTGTTGAGCAAGGCGCTCCGTCCCCTTCCTGTTGTAAAGACGGACGAGGAAGGGAACGTTCATGATGCGTTCACGGACCCCGAACAGCGCTACCGGATGCGCTACGTGGACCTGATCGTGAACAAGGGAGTGAAGGAAACCTTCCTGAAGCGTACCAGGATATTTGACGCGATGCGATCCTCCCTTCAGGAAGCGGGTTATGTCGAAGTGGACACACCGGTGTTGCAACCGATACCAGGCGGTGCAGCTGCGCGGCCATTTACCACCCATCATAATGCGCTGGACGTGCCCTTCTACCTGCGCATCGCGAACGAGCTCTATCTCAAGCGATTGATCGTGGGGGGTTTCGAAGGTGTTTTCGAGTTCAGCCGGAATTTCCGCAATGAGGGTATGGACCGTACACACAATCCGGAGTTCACGATAATGGAACTCTATGTGGCCTACAAGGACTATCGCTGGATGATGGATTTCATGGAAACCGTGTTCAAGCGCGTCGCCATGGCGTCGAACGGCGATGCGAAGGCGGTATTCCAAGGAAAGGAGATCGGCTTTGATGGATCCTTTGCGCGGATCACGATGTGCGGGTCCATCAAGGAGCGAACAGGAAAGGATGTTCTGGAAATGGACGAGGCTGCGCTGCGTTCGCTTTGTGCCGAGAACAACATCCATGTGGAGCCCAGTATGGGGAAGGCGAAGCTGATCGATGAGCTCTTCAGCGAGCTGATCCAGCCGGGGCTGATCCAGCCCACCTTCGTCATGGACTTTCCGCTGGAGATGAGCCCGCTCTGTAAAAAGCACCGCGATGATCCCCGCTTGACGGAACGCTTTGAACTGTACATCGGGGGTTTTGAAGTGGCCAACGCCTACAGCGAGCTCAACGACCCGATCGATCAGCAGGAGCGTTTCCAGGAGCAATTGAAGCTGCAGGAGCGCGGCGATGATGAGGCGATGTTCATCGACCGGGATTTCATCCGCGCACTCGAGTACGGTATGCCGCCGACCAGCGGCATCGGGATCGGTATGGATCGCTTGGTGATGCTTCTGACCGATAATCCTGCGATCCAGGAAGTATTGCTCTTTCCGCAGATGAGGCCCGAGAAATTCCATTCGTGAGCTTTTTTTATCCGGAAGGCGCCGAGCACCGGTGCTGTTGGCCTCGCGCGGTGCACGCACGCTCACTCGAGACTCTGGGAAGTAAATTCGCGACCCTATGATCAGGTTTCCCCGGTTTTCCTTTTGGTGTTTTCTTGCCCTGCTGCCGGGCATTGCGCTTTCACAAAAGCTGTCCGATGCCGATGCTATTGAACGCATGCGTTCCGAAGTAGGCTTTCTGGCCAGCGATGAATTGGAGGGAAGGGAGGCAGGAACACCCGGAGAACGGAAAGCTGCTGAATTCATCGCCGCCGAGTTCGCTCGCCTTGGTTTGAAGCCGAAAGGGAATTCAGGCTCTTACCTGCAGGAATTCACCTTCGTTGCCGACCCCGTGAATGGCCCTGGCGATCATTTGCAGATCGGTCGTCGCACGTTCAAGCCAGGGGAGGAATTCTATCCCCTGTCCTTCTCGGCAAACGGCGTGGCGCGCGGCACCATTTATAAAGTGCTCTATGGGATCAGCGCGCCGGAGCTGAGTTATGATGATTATGGGGATGCGGACCTGAAAGGCAGGATAGCCGCCATGTCCGTGGGTTCGCCCGACGGCATCCACCCGCACAGCAAGTACCTGGCACATCATGATCTGCGTGGTCGCGCGGAGGAAGCCATCAAGCGGGGAGCTGTTGGCGTGCTGTTCTTCAACGATGACCCGAATGCCGAGAACCCGGAGCGCAGGCTCAGTGCCAAGATGTCTCCAGTGAGTGTGCCAGTGGTGTTCCTGGACAGTGACGCCTACCAGGAGATGCTCATGGACAATAACCCTTGTGTGATCACAGCGGATATCGTGCGCGAGGAGCGTACCGCTTACAATGTGGTAGGTCTATTGGATAACGGTAAGAACACCAGCACTGTGGTCGGCGCCCATTTTGATCACTTGGGGTGGGGTGATGATGGTTCTTTGCACCGCGGTGATCCAGCGATCCATTATGGCGCCGATGACAATGCGAGCGGTACGTCCGTGATGATGCAACTGGCCCGGGACCTGGTCGCCATGGATACGGCGAAGGCGAGCAACCACCTGTTCATCGCGTTCAGTGGTGAGGAGAAGGGGCTTTATGGCTCCAATTATTGGACGAAGAACGCCACGGTTCCATTGGATGAGCTCAACTACATGGTCAACCTGGACATGGTGGGAAGGCTGGATAGTGTTGGTAGCATTGGGATCAACGGTGTTGGCACTTCTCCGTCGTGGTCCAAGGTCGATAGCATTTCCGCCGGCAACCTGGTGGTGAAGACCACGTTGAGCGGCATCGGGTCCAGCGACCATACAAGCTTCTATCTGAAGGATGTGCCCGCCATTCACTTTTTCACAGGCACGCACGCTGACTATCACAAACCGGGGGATACCTGGGAGAAGGTGAACTATGAGGGCATGTTGAGGGTGACGCGTTTCATCGAGGAACTGATCATCGACCTGGATGGGTCAGGGCGCCTGCCCTTCAACCGTACCGAGGAGTCCGACTCCACCAGCACGCCGCGTTTCAAGGTCACCTTGGGGGTCGTGCCGGATTACATGTACAGTGGGAAGGGTATGCGCATCGATGGCGTCACCGAAGGGAAGCCCGCGGCCAACGCCGGTCTGAAGGAAGGCGATGTGGTGGTGCGGATGGGCGCCATCGAGGTGGTGGACATGATGGCCTACATGAAAGGCCTGGGCCAATACGAGAAGGGTGATAAAGCGCCTGTTGTGGTCCTGCGTGACGGCAAGGAGATGGAAGTGGAGGTGACGTTCTAAGAGGCACGACGGTTGAAGCGCCCTGGGAACGGATCGACCTAGAAGGCGAGGAACGTAGGTTCTCCTGCGGAACACGACCTTCGATCATCAAGAGAAGCACACCATGAAGAAGAACGGATCATCCCCAGGTAGGATCGCTGTGATAGGGGGGGGGAGTTGGGGCACAGCCCTGGTGAAGCTGCTCAGCGCCAGCCAGGAAAAGGTGGGTTGGTGGGTGCGTAGAAAGGAGACGATCGCGCACATCGCCAAGTACGGACATAACCCGGATTACATCAGCGCCGCCCAGTTCGATGTGACGCGCTTGGACATGGATAGCGACATCCATGCGGTAGTAGAAAGCGCCGCGGTTGTTGTGATCGCAGTACCCAGTGCTTTCGTACAGGCCACGATGGATCTTTTGGGTCCTGAGGCGTTAAAGGGAAGGACCGTATTCAGCGCCGTCAAAGGGATCGTGCCTTCCACGAACCAGATCGTGGGGGAGTACCTCTTCCAACATAAAGGGGTCGGGGAACAGGATTTCGGTGTCATTTGCGGGCCATGTCACGCTGAAGAAGTGGCGATGGAACGACTGAGCTACCTCACCATCGCATGCCAGGATGCGGACAAGGCAAGGATCATGGGCGATGCACTCAATGGACGGTTCATGAAAACCACACTGAGCGATGACATCTATGGTACCGAGTACGCTGCCATCTTGAAGAACGTCATCGCTGTTTGTGCCGGGATCAGCGTAGGGCTGGGATACGGCGATAATTTCCGGGCGGTACTCGTAAGCCGGGCGATCCAGGAGATCGAACGCTTCGTAGCCG
>JAHEFL010000016.1:5271-11936 GCA_024640205.1 Flavobacteriales bacterium
CAATGAGCCAGCCTACCTCGGGGACCTGTTGGTCACGGCCTATTCCACCTTCAGCAGGAACAGGGAGTTCGGAACCATGGTGGGCAAGGGTTATAGTGTGCGGGCCGCGCAATTGGAGATGAACATGGTTGCCGAAGGATACCATGCGGTGAAGTGCGTACACGAGATCAACTCGAAGCTCGGAGTGGACATGCCCATAACGGAAACGACCTACCGGGTCCTCTATGAGAAAATGGCGCCCATGATGGAAATGCGTTTGCTCAGCGACAAGCTGGCATAATGGCCCTGCTTCGCTTCCATTGGGATTTCTTCGGGCCGGATGCACTGACCACGGCCGAACATTTTCTCAAGCACATCGATGAATTCTGTGCGCGCGAAAGCGTAACCGGCTATCGGCACTGGACCGTGCAGCTCCCCGTTCGCTGCAGTGCCGTGCTGGAATGCGACGAGAAACACTTGGAACTCATTCGCGATGCATTGCGCCCGGTTCGGGGTGAACGCGTGTTGGAGAGCTGAGCTTAATGCAGCGCCAAGCGGAGGAAACGCTCCTTCAGGCGTGTATAAGGCGGATATTGCAGGCCGTGATCGATCAGCGTGCTCGCATGCACTATCCCCTTGTGGTTCGAGAAAAGGTCGAAGGTGGCCTTGCCGTGGTAACGCCCCATGCCGCTGTTACCCACTCCGCCGAAAGTCAGTTCAGCGTTCCCGAACTGTAACATGCAATGATTTATACATCCACCGCCGAATGCGATACGCTCGGTGAAGTAGCGTTGTTCCGAACGGTTACTGCTGAAGACATAGCTGGCCAATGGGTGCGGGTTCCGTTGGATCAAGGCAAGCACTTCCTCGCGTTCGTTCCATGGGATAACTGGTAGCACCGGGCCGAAGATCTCCTCTTGCATCGGCGGGCTATCGAGCGGAACGTCTGTGAGGACCGTTGGGGCGATGTATCGTTCCAAGACATCGCTCGCACCGCCGATGTACACCTTCCCGTGATCGAGGTAACTCCTTACTGTGTTGAAGCGCTTGTCGTTCACTAGCCGTGCGAAGTTTGGGCTCTCCTTCGGGTCTTTGCCGTAGAATTTATCCATGCAGCGTGCAAGTGCCGTTAGGAAACGGTCCATAATGCTCTGGTGGACCAGCGCATGGTCGGCCGCGATGCAGGTCTGACCAGCGTTGAAATAGCGGCTCCATGCGATGCGAGCAGCCGCCTGTTCCACATTGGCGCTGGCATCCACGATAGCGGGACTCTTGCCACCAAGCTCCAAGGTCACGGGTGTGAGATGAGGTGCCGCCATGGCCATGATCTTGCGTCCCACAGCCGGGCTGCCCGTGAAGAAGATGTGATCGAAGCGATATGGCTCGATCAACTTCGGGCCGACCTCGCGGCCCGCACCCTGCACCACCATAACATGTTCGGGAGCGAAAGCTTCAGCGATCACCTTCTCGACCATTGCGCCCGTGGCGGGTGCTTCGTTGCTCGGCTTCACCACCGCGCAATTCCCAGCGGCAAGCGCACCGACCAAGGGGGTCAGTACCAATTGTACCGGATAGTTCCACGGCGCCATGATGAGTACCACGCCGAGTGGTTCCGGACGTACCTCACTGCTTGCGACCTGCAATGCAAGAGGGGTGCTTGATCTCTCTGGACCGATCCATGCCTTCAAGTTCTTCAGGGCTTCAGTGATCTCAGTATGTACCAAGCCTATATCGCCCAGATACGCCTCGAAGCGTGGCTTGTGCATGTCTTTATGCATCGCCGCGAGGAGATCCTCCTCATGTTCCTTGAGCGCTTCCCGAAGAGCCAGCAAAGCCTTGCGGCGAGCAGCATAAGGACGCGTTACGCCACTGTTGAAGTGGGACCGAAGCGCAGCAAGTCGGGAGCCGAGTTGCTCGGGTGTTATCGTAGAAATGTCCATGCCAATGGCCGAACAATGTAACGCCGCATGATCTGTGGACTAAGCTGCCAATATGAAGTCATTCCCCTCGACCAGACCGCGCGATGCAAGGAACTCCGCTATCCGATCTCCGGTTCCGCGCTGACTGATGAATGAGATCACTATGGCCTCGCCAGGGTCGGGCAAGTCATCATGTGGAATGAAACGATACCCCGGTACCACCCTCTTCCGAACATCGGTGAAAGCATGAATGCTCATGCCCTGCTTTTCGAGTGACTTTGCACGATCACGGCAAAGCCTGCTGGTCCCGGCGATGATCACAGGCTTGCCCTCCGGGTACTTCCGTTCATACCAAGCCGCGATCCATTTCGCCTTCGTGGTGAAGAAGGCTTCCACGCTGTAGTTGGTGTGCGTGCGACTGAGGCGATCGGGATGGTCGTTCCAAGCCAGCAATTCCTCCGGCAGTTTCGCGATACGCACGCCATGATGCATCCAGCGTAACCATAGCTCGTGGTCCTCGGGCAACGGACCGGTGTCATAGCCGCCGAACCGATCGACCAGTTCGCGACGGAACATCACAGTGGGGTGCGCGAGCGGCGCATCCACGAAGCGTTTGACGTAATGTTCCCGCGTGGAGATGATCGCATTCTGCCAACCCACGAACCAGGCCATGCCGCTGCTCCTATCCACGGTGGTTTCGAAACGTGTCCGGGTCCCCAGAACGCCGATCTCCGGATGTGCGTCAAGGTAGGCGACCTGCTTCGCGAGGCGCTCCGGATGAGCGATGTCGTCCCCATCCATGCGCGCGATATAGGAGCCCTTGGTGTGCGCAAGACCAGTGTTCAGGGCATGTGCGATGCCCACGTTCGGCTCTTTGACAAGGATGATCCGGGGATCACGGCCGGACCAATTTGCGGCGATCGACGGCCCGCCGTCCGTGCTGGCATTGTCGACCAGGATCAATTCCCATTCGTGGGTCGTTTGTTGCGCAATGCTTGCGATCGCCGAATCGAGCGTGTCGGATGCGTTGCGGAACGGGAGGAGAATGGAGACGGACATGACACTCGGACCTCACGGTTCCGGCGCTAGGAACACCTGGTCCAGCGGTATCCCCAGCATGTAGGAGACCAACACCGTGCTGAGCAGCACGTACAGAACGAACGATACAGGGACCATGACAACGGCTTTGGCAATGTTCCAGGCCGTCCGCGTTTGCAATGAAATGGCAGCCCATCCAACAAGACCAAGGATCAATAGGAAATTGACCGAATGGAACCAGGGCCAGATCTTGGTGATGGGGATGAGCGTGGTGACCGCCAACAAATAGGTGCCTGCCGCGAATAGGTAATGCACCAAACGTTCCACCCAACGCAATCCTGTCCTCGGGAATAATATGCGGTCGAAGAGAGCGAGCATCATCAACCAGATGGGTAATAACAAATTCACGTTGCGCGACATCCAATGGTTCACGCGCATCGCAGGTGTCTCGACCACGGTTCCGCTAGTACTGACCTCCACCGCATTGTCCACCGGGTCCCAATCCAGCAGCCAACGCATGACGAAATAGTACGCCACGCCGAACAGGAAGTACCGCACAGGCGGCGTATAGGTTTTGCGTTTGCCAGCAAGGAACGATCGCGTCAATGTTCCAGGTGCCACGATGAACTCCCGGAAGGTGCGTAGGATCGGCGCATCCACGTTGAAGATCCCCGATGCAAAGTCACCGACCACCTCACCAAGCTTGATGCCCGGATGCGACCGCTTCTGACCGCACTGAGGGCAGAATGCCGACTCAAAAGCGTGATCGCAATTGGCGCAGGGCTCCATGCCACCAAGGTAAAGGGCTAAATGGTCGTAAGTGCGCGCAGGACGATCTCGGCTTTCTTCGCTCCGACCTCCAGGATCACGTCCGCCGGTAGCGCTTCCTGGATGCCTTTTATCGACCCGAAGCGTGTAAGCAGCTTTTTCGCCGTGCCGGGACCGATGCCCGGGATCTCCTCCAAACCCGTGCGGACCACACGTTTGCTGCGCTTGCCGCGGTGGTGCGTGATCCCGAAGCGGTGCGCCTCGTTTCGCATGTGCTGTATCACCTTCAGGCTGCTGCTGCGCTTATCGATGTGCAGGGGGTAGGGGTCCCCGGGGAAGTAGATCTCCTCCAACTTCTTCGCGATGCCGATCACGGCCACCTTACCGCGCAGGCCGAGGCGTTCGATCGCGCTCATGGCGGCGCTCAATTGGCCCTTTCCGCCATCGATCACCACAAGTTGTGGAATGGGCTCACCTTCCGTTACCAGACGGGAGTAACGGCGCTCCACGGCTTCTTCCATGCTCGCGAAATCATCCGGCCCTTCCACCGTGCGGATGTTGAAGTGACGGTAATCCCGTTTGCTCGGCTTGGCATCCTTGAACACTACACAGGCGCTGACCGGGTCGGAGCCTTGCGTGTTGCTGTTGTCGAAGCACTCGATGTGCCGCGGCAATTCGCTCAATCGGAGGTCGACCTTAAGTTGCTCCAGCACGCGGTTGGTCGCGGCCTCGGGGTCCACGAGCTTTTCCTGTTTTTGCTTGTCCAGCATGAAGTAGCGGACATTCCTCTCGCTGAGCTCGATGAGCTGTTTCCGGTCACCCTTCGCGGGTACGATGACCTTGGTGTGCGGGATCTCCAACCCGATATCCAGCGGCACGATGATCTCCGGCGCCGTGCTTTTGAACCGGGCCCTTAGTTCCACTATGGCCATTTGAAGAAGCTCCACCTCTGACTCCTCCAACTTGCGTTTCAGCTCCACCGAGATCCCGTGGACCACGGCCCCATCGATCACACGCAGATAGTTCACATAACCCGCGTTCGGGTCGGAGGCGATGGTGAACACGTCCACATCGCCGATGTCCGTGCTCACCACGGTGTTCCGCTTCTGGAACCGTTCGAGATGGTCGATCCGTTCACGGAGCTGTTCGGCTTGTTCGAACTCGAGCCTTTCCGCATGTTCATGCATGCCTTCCTTCAGCATCTTCATCACACCGCGTGCGCGCCCCTTCACGATCTGCCGGATCTGGTCCACCGCCGCATCGTGTTCCTGTACATCCACCTTGCCTTCGCAGGGTCCCTTGCAGTTGCCGATATGGTATTCCAGGCACACCTTGAATTTGCCCGCCGAGATGTTCTTCTCGCTGAGATCCAGGTTGCAGGTCCGCAGCCGGTAAATACGGTGTATCATGTGCAGCACGGTGCGCATCACGCGCACACTTGCGTAGGGTCCGAAATACTCGCTGCCATCGTTCTCCGGGTTGCGCATGCCCTCCACCCGCGGGAAGCGTTCCTTGCGGATACGGATCCACGGATAGCTCTTGTCGTCCTTGAGAGCGACGTTGTACTTCGGCTGGTGTTGTTTGATGAGCGAGTTCTCCAAGAGCAGCGCGTCGAACTCGGTGGCCACAACGATGGTCCTCAGGTCGACTATGTTGCGCACCAACCTCAGCGTTTTGCCGGTCATGCCACTCTGCGCGCCGAAGTAGCTGCCTACCCGGCTGCGGAGATCGATCGCCTTCCCCACATAGATGATGGTCCCTTCGGCATCCAGGAATTGGTAAACTCCCGGCTGTCTGGGAAGCAATTTTACTTTCTCGCGTACGTCGAGTTCGTCCATCTTGGACCACGAAGTTCGGACCAGGAGGGACCCGAAACGAAAAACGCCCCCGGAAGGAGGCGCTCTTCAAATGGGAAATAGGTTCAGCGTGCGATGACCAGTTGTTTTACCTGGCGGTGCGATTGCTGGTCCACCGCGACCATGTAGCTGCCGTTCGGCATTCCTTCGAGTTCCATCACCACGATACGCTGATCATTGGCGTCCGAGGGCGCGACCACCTGCGTGTGCATGAGACGGCCCCTGAGGTCGAGGAGCGAGATCGTCGTGGAACCGTAAGGGTCAGCAGGGAACATGATCGTGATCCGGTCCGTAGCCGGGTTCGGGTGGATATTGATCATCATGCGCTCCATTGCGGGTGAAGACAAGCTCTTGAGTTCCCCACAAGCGAGGAAGCCATTGTCCGTATTGCCGTCCACGAAGTTCTCATTGATCGCACTGAGTCCGGCATTGAGCTGGGAAGCGCTGTACTGAGAGGCACAACCGCCAATGAATTGATTGGCTTCGTTCAGAAGCATCTGGACCGTCCAACCTTGGAATGTACCGCTCTGGATCACTGCGTTAGACAGGAGGCCGTTGCTGGCACCGAACCCAGGGTCATAGGCGTCGAAACCGAGACTTATTGTGAGAGCGACCAACTGGCCTGCCAGAACGTTGCGATAGCTCCGTCCCGGGTTCACCATCGTGCCGCTGTTCAAAGGGCGCGCGCTACTTCCGCTGGGTAGGAAGGCCGCAACGGCTGCGGAGGTGGTTAGGCGAAGTTTATTCGTGCATCCGATCTCGAGGCCGTTCGGAAAAGCTGCAGCGAAATGAGCATCCCTGTAGGAGCCGGGATTGTTACCGTGGGCCTGGGTGCCCCACCCTCCCTGGGTCTGTGTCCGGAACATACAGTCGCTTTCCTCCACATCCCCGCAATCGATGGTGAATGTTTGAACAACACCGCATTGGCCGATATCGAAGACTGTTACGAAATAGTCCCCGTCCGTCAATCCGGTGATCGTGGATCCACCCGCCGCTTCGGCGCCGTTCCAGTTGATCGAGAACGGGCCTGCCTTGCTTGTAATGTTGCTCACCGTGGCCCATCCTGTACCGTCGGAAGAGCAGCCAGTGGTAAGGGTGTAGGTGA
>JAHEFL010000318.1 GCA_024640205.1 Flavobacteriales bacterium
CGCCGCGGTGCAAAAGACCACCCACGTCATATGGAGACAAAGTCAACATACGGTCCAGGTGAACCACTGCTCCATCGTCCAACCCCTGGTCCAACATGGACAAGGCTCGCAGATAACTGGAGGATACCTCGTCCAGATCGCTCAATTCGGGCATCGCTTCGTGCTTCACAGTACGGGACGGTACCATGCCTGCCAAGCGGTCGTCATCCTGATATTGAGCCATCACAGCGATGTTCATCAGGATCATCAGGATCGGAATGGAAGATCTCATGAGGCGGCTGGAACGGAGCCGAGGATAAAAGGTTCCCGATCCCTGGTTGATAACCCCCGGAAAAAGGGAAGCACCGGATCTTCACTCGGCGCTAATTTTCGGGCTTCAAACCGTCGTGAATGTTGCTCAACAGTGAACCTGTTTCCGAAGATCTCGGTGCTCTGGTCTTACGCGTTTGTGCTGGAGGAACCATGGCTTGGCAGCATGGCTGGCCTAAACTGATGGCATTTGGCGACCTGGTTGATGGCTTTTCCGATCCGTTCGGGATGGGATCTGCCATTTCACTTGTGTTGATCATCCTGGCAGAACTGGTGTGCTCCATCCTGGTGATGCTCGGTGTATGGACCCGCATTGCGTTGATACCGTTGATCATAGGAATGGCGGTGATCGCTTTCATGGTGAAAGGGGATGGGGCTTTTGCTGACCAGGAATTGTCGCTGGTCTATCTTTTTGCATTCAGTGCATTGTGGTTCACCGGTAGCGGCCGATTTGCCGTGGACCGGATCTCGTTCCGCTGACCTTTGGTATACAATAGGTGGAGCAACGGATGGATCACCATCCTCGTCCGGTTGTTGTTGCATCCACCGATCGGCATATTGTCGTGCGGGTCGTATCTTCATCCTCAAACTCCAACCTGCTTTAGAATATGAAACCATCGCTACCCTTGGTCGCCTCCTTGTTAGGCAGCCTGTTCGCATTTAGCGGACTGCGATCACAGATCGCATTTACGAACAATACGACCTTGTTATCAGGCACTTATGGTAATCCTGCCTGTGTCATTGATGTGGATAGCGATGGGGATGATGATATCATCCGGTTCAGCGGAACCCAGATGTTCATCGCCTTTCAGCAGGCAAATGGAACGTTCAGTGAGCAAAGCTTCGGCAATGCCACGGTGAGCCCGAACTGGAGCATTTGCGCGGGCGACCTGAATGCGGATGGTCACATGGATGTCCTTATCGGGAATGGAAGCGCGAATTCCTTCATGTGGTCGAACGAAGATGGTACCGCGTATACCGAAACCTATTTCCCATCAGGCATTTTCAGCCAACGCACGAATATGGCAGACATTGACAATGATGGATTGCTGGATGCATTCTCGTGCCATGATGTGGGTTTGAGCAGACCGTATCGCAATACGGGACTCGGAACCGTGGTTCTTGATCACAACCTGATCCAACAGGTGACCACGGTAGGTGGGAATTATTCCACCATGTTCACGGACCTGGATAATGATGGGGACCTGGACCTGTATTTTTCCAAGTGTCGGGGTGGCGCACCAGTCGGCGACCCACAGAGGATCAACTTGCATTATCGCAATAATGGGGACGGTACATGGACCGAGATCGGTCAGCAGTCAGGTCTGTATGATGGTGCACAGAGTTGGACAGCAGTGATCGAGGACTTTAACAACGACGGCTATTTCGATGTGTTCAATGTGAATCATAGTGATGGCAACCGATTGATGATGAATAACCAGGATGGTACGTTCACCAATATGATCGCAGGCAGTGGCATCGGTGAAATGCTTCTCGGTGCGTGGGAAGGTCAGGGTGCCGATTTCGACAACGATGGCTGGGTGGACATTTTCAGTGAGGTCGGCAGTGGTATTTACCGCAACAATGGCGATGGCACTTTCACGAATCAGAGCATTGGTGTTCAGGAAGGCGGTATCGGGGACTTGAACAATGACGGTTGGTTGGACATCAACAGAGGTGGGAACATTTACCTCAATAATGGCGGGACTAATCACTGGATCAAGATCGCACTGGAAGGGATCATCAGCAATTCGGATGGTATTGGATCCCGTCTTTGGTTGTATGGCGATTGGGGTGTTCAAACGCGCGAGGTCCGTTCCGGTACCGGTTTCTCTCATATGGGCTCATTGATCGCTCACTTCGGCATCGGCCAGGCTACAAGCATCGATTCATTGGTGATCGACTGGCCGAGCGGCGTGCATACGGTCGTTCATGGTCCGGAGATCGATCAGTTCATCGTGATAGCAGAGGCCGAATGCGTGATTGCACCGATCGAAATATCGGCCAGCGGGGAAACGCAGATCTGTCCAGGAAGCTCGGTGGAGTTGGTAGCACCTGAAGGATTTGAAGCATATCAGTGGAGCAATGGGGCTACCACGCAAACGATCCAGGCCACCTCCGGTGGCAATTACACGCTTACTGCATTCGATGGGGATGGATGTGCCGCCTTGTCCAACTCGATCCCTGTCCAGATCATCATCGATCAGGTCCCCACGATCACCGTGGACGGCGATGAAGTGATCTGCGAGGGTAGTTCCGTTGAACTCATCTCCAGCAACATGACCAATGCGGTCTGGAGCAATGGTGCTGAAGGCGGAATTGCTGTGATCAGTGAAGCTGGGACCTACACCGTCACAGCGGATGGTCAGTGTGATGCGGTGACCAGCGACCCAGTAACCATCGAGATGAATGCGGCCCCTGCCATGCCCGTTGCGGATGATGTTGTCATTCCTGTTCCCGGACCTGCGGACCTGTTCGCATCCGGTGAGAATATCCAGTGGTACCTGACCGAAATGGATGTGACCTCGGTCGGGTCCGGTAATAGCTGGCAGACCCCGTTCCTGAATGATGAGACCACTTTCTGGGCGGAGGCGAATGCGATCTATGGTGGCGACCTCCAGGATGGAGGAAAACCGGATAACAGCGGTGCGGGAGGATTGCCTTCCAGCGGGTCCTTCAGCTTTTTCAATACGTGGGAGCCGTTCGTCATAGAAACGGTTACGGTATACGCGATAGGTGATGGTATGCGGACGGTCAATTTGTGCGACGCCGCAGGCAATGTGCTTCAGAGCGCCAATTTCGACCTGACCGATGGCACCCACGAATTGACTTTGAATTTTGATGTGCCGGTCGCCAATGATATGTCCTTGCGTTGCCCGCAGAACAATTTGTTCCGGAACAGTGGTGGTGTCAGCTATCCCTATCCCATCGGGGAGTTCGGGGAATTGACCACCTCCGGTTTCGGAACCAGCTGGTACTATTACTTCTATGCTTGGAAGGTGCGTACCGAGCCTATCACATGCCCCAGTGAGCGTGTGCCCGTAACAGTTCAGATCGGAACGGTTGGCATTGATGGC
>JAHEFL010000319.1 GCA_024640205.1 Flavobacteriales bacterium
AGGGCCGCATCCTTGAAGGAACAGGCAGCCTGGTATTGGATCGGCATGCGCGCCTTGCCTTTGCCTGCCGCTCCCCGCGGACCACGGAGGAGGCTGTGCGCGATTGGAGCGAAGCCATGGGTTTCACGCCGGTCCTGTTCACCGCCACCATGGATGGTACCCTTGAAGGGGATCCGGTATACCACACGAACGTGGTGATGAGCATAGGTGAAGGCTTTGCTGTCGTGTGTTTCAATGCAATCCCGTTCCCTGCGGAAAGACAGGAACTGAAGGAGGAACTTACCAGGGCGGGAAAGGAAGTGATCGCGATATCACTCGAGCAGATGCACAACTACGTCGGCAACATGCTCGAACTCCATGCGACAACGAGCACAGCGATCGGCCTCAGCAGCCCAGGTCATTCCTTCATTTTCCTGAGCAGTAACGCATTCAATGCCTTGGGACCCGAACAACGCTTGGCATTGCAGGCGCACGCACAACTGGTCCCCGTGGATATCCCGACCATTGAGCAGGTAGGTGGCGGAAGTGTGCGGTGCATGCTGGCGGAGAACTTCCTTCCTTTGCGGTCCTAGACCGTGGAAGTGAGGGAAAAACCATACAGGGACAGACTGGAAGGGGTTTTGGCGCCAGCCATGGCCACTGCATTCCAGCGCTTATTCGATCATGAGCTGGACGCTTCGAAGCTGTCCTTCCAGTCCACACGCCCGGAATTCGAGGGTGATGTAACGATCAATGTTTTTCCCTTCCTCAAGGTCAGTGGCAAGGGACCTGAACCTACGGCAACGGTCTTGGGTGAATTCCTACAGGAGCATCTCTCCGTGGTGGAGCGCTTTAACGTGGTCAAGGGCTTCCTGAATCTGGTGATAACCGATCAGTACTGGCTGGAGTTCATGCAGGAGGCGGCTTCTACGGACATTCTTCAGTTCCCTGCCAACGGGAATAAGGTGATGGTGGAATACAGTTCCCCCAATACGAATAAGCCGCTCCACCTGGGGCATATGCGGAACATCTTTCTGGGACATAGCGTGAGCAGGATCCTGGAAAGCACGGGGCATGAGGTGATCCGAACGCAAGTGGTCAATGATCGAGGCATCCACATCTGCAAGAGCATGGTGGCCTGGCAGCGCTTCGGTAACGGTGAAACACCGAAGAGCAGCGGGATCAAAGGCGACAAGCTCGTTGGCAAGTATTACGTCGAGTTCGATAAGGCTTATAAGCGGGAGATCGAGCTGTTGGTCGCAAAAGGGATCACCAAGGAGACGGCGGATAAAGAGGCCCCGATCATGCAAGAGGCCCAGGCCATGCTCCTGAAGTGGGAGGCCAATGACCCCGAGGTGCGCACTCTTTGGGAGAAGATGAACGGCTGGGTGTATGACGGATTCAACGCTACCTATGAGCGGATGGGCGTGGCGTTCGACAAGCTGTACTACGAAAGCCAGACCTACGTGCTGGGCAAGGAGGACATCCTCAAAGGCTTGGAGAAGGGAGTGTTCTACAAAAAGGACGGTGCTGTTTGGGTGGACAACACACCAGAAGGCCTGGATGAGAAAGTTCTGCTCCGGAGCGATGGGACCAGTGTGTACATGACCCAGGATGTCGGTACGGCCATCCAGCGCTTCCAGGAGTTCCCCGGTCTTTCCAAGTTGATCTACACTGTTGGGAACGAGCAGGACTATCATTTCAAGGTGCTCTTCCTCATTCTTAAGAAACTCGGTTTCCCCTGGGCGGATGAGCTCCACCACCTGAGCTACGGCATGGTGGACCTGCCCAGCGGTAAAATGAAAAGCCGTGAAGGCACCGTGGTGGATGCCGATGAGTTGATCGAGGAGGTGGTGCAGGAAGCCCGCAAAACCGGAGAAGAACTGAGCAAATTGGACGACTTCAGCGAAGCCGAGAGAACTGAGCTGTTCGAGATGATCGGCCTGGCCGCACTGAAGTACTACTTACTGAAAGTGGACCCGAAGAAGCGCATGCTCTTCGACCCGGCCGCAAGTATCGACCTGCACGGGCATACGGGGCCGTTCATCCAGTATACCTATGCGCGTACCCGGAGCCTCCTTCGGAAAGCTGGTCCTGATGCGACCAATTCAGTATCACTGGAGCAGGGCAACGGAACGCTGCTTCCGGAGGAACGCGCCGTCATCAAATTGCTTCATCAGTTCCCAGGTGTGTTGGATGCCGCTGCCACCGGACTGGACCCTGCATCGCTCGCCAACCATACGTACGAGTTGGTGAAGACTTACAATGGATTCTACCAGAACGTACCTGTTCTGAAGGAGGAGGATCCTGCGAAACGGGCCATGAGGTTGACCTTGAGCAAGGCCGTGGCGTCGAGCACTAAGAAGGCCATGTGGTGCCTGGGCATCGAGGTGCCGGAGCGGATGTGATGCTTCGTCAGAACTTCGGGCAGGGCACGATCTTGTGCTTTCGGCTCTTGTTCTTGCGCGGCCACTCGTAGATGAGGCTGATCTCGTGCGCACCGCCGCTCGCCATCGTCATCTTGCTCACGGTGATGTCGTAGCTGTACACGAACTGCAACTGTTGCTCGGTCTCGAAGCCCATCATCAGGATCACCGCATCGCTGTTGCTGTAACCGCGCTTGTATGCCTTCAGCATGGGAATACCGCGGTACCACATACCTGCGCTGATGCGCTTGTACTCGATGTAACCACCGACGTCGAGTTGATCCCACTTGCCTTGCGCCTTGTACTGCGTGGCCAGCGTGAGGATGGTCTCGCTCTTGTTGATGGGACGCTCATCCAATGGCACCCGATAGCCGGCGTGCACGGTGGCGCGCATGGGTAGTCTAGCATCACCTTCCAGATAAAGGCTCTGGTTGGGTTTGTTCAGGTGGCTCAAGGAGGTGCCAACCCAGAATCGGTCGGTATAGTACAGGCCTCCCACGGCCATATCGAGGTAGCTGATCCGTTCGATCATGCCCTGTTCGATGGAGGTAGGGGCGTTGTCCCGGATGATCTGGTCCGCGAACACGAAGCCGGACGGGTTCAGGCCGCGGGAGGTGTAGCCCAGGCGCAGACCCATACGCCAAGCCTTTCGGTTGGAGATACGCGCCTCGTAGCTATAGCTGAAGGAAAGTTGGGTGAAGTACAAGCCATTGCTTCCGGCCTGGTCATGCATGATGAAGCCCCCGATGCCGCTGTTCTTCTCCGCGAAGCGGTGGTCATAGGCGAAGGCATAGGTCTCGAAGCCCGGTTGCACACCAGGCCATTGCAGGCGGTAGTTGAGCGCGATACGGTCCTGGTGCGTGTTACCGGCCAGGGCAGGGTTCAGGTACTGCGGCGCTGCGTAGAACTGCGAGAGCTGCGGATCCTGCGCCGATGCACACACTGCAAGCAGCAGCGCGCTGGATAGGGCGATATGATGCT
>JAHEFL010000320.1:0-2584 GCA_024640205.1 Flavobacteriales bacterium
AGAACAGTGGTGAGGTATTGAAGAGTGAGGTATACGCCTATCGGATCACCTATGAGATCAAGGGGACCGATGCGCGCAGGGAACTGATGGGGCACGTGACCCTGTTGAAGTAGCGAGCATATGACTTGAACGAAGAACGGCCCGGTTTTGCACCGGGCCGTTCTTCGTTGATAGGGCTGGATGATCGTTCCGTCAGCACATATTGGCCCTTTCGTCCAAAACCCCTTGACCCGAGCACCAGCGATCATGTATGCCGCCTACTTTCATCAACCGAACAACGCTCCTTTCCTCCCCACATGGCCATCGGCTGTTCCAGGACCTGGTCGTCGCGATCGCGAACGGCACTAAGGAGATCCCTTTTCGCAAGGTGCCTCCTTTGTCGTATCGGAAGGCTGTTGCTATTGGCATTCGTGATCGCTTTGTCAACACCGAACCTGGTGGCGCAGCCGGTAGTGATCTTCAACGGGACCACCACAGCTTGCGTTGGGGCCTTTTTGGATAGCGGCGGACAGGGCGCCAGTGGATACTCCAACAATGAGAACATCACGTTCACGATCTGTCCTGATACCCCGGGTGGAGCGATCTCGCTGAATTTTCTGACATTCACGCTCAGCACTGCAGGGGCTGCCCCGATCGACCAAATGACGATCTACGATGGCAGTTCCATTGCTTCACCCTTATTAGGCAGCTGGACGGGTAACGGCCTTCAAGGCCAGGTGGTCTCGGCGAGCGGTTCCAACCCTTCCGGTTGTTTAACGATCGTTTTTCGGTCCAACAATACGGGGACAGGTGTATTCGCAGCCACGATCACATGCTACCAACCTTGTGACAGGCCTATCGCTGCAGCTACACACGGCGGTTCCAACCCTATGCTCATTTGTCCGGGTGAAAGCGTCACGTTCAACAGCACCGCATCCTATGCAGCGCCGGGGTTCTCAATTGCCACACGTCAATGGGATTTCGGCGATGGCACCATCCTGAATAATGCCGGTGCGGTCGTTTCCCACACCTATGCGCAGCCGGGCGGGTATACAGCACAGCTCTATCTGGTGGCCAACAACGGATGCGCCAGCACCAATCTTGTCAGTCTGATCACCCTGGTCGGTACCGAGCCGGATTTCGTTGGTACCAATGGCACCTTGACGGCATGCGCTGGGGAGACCGTTTGCCTGAATGGTATCGTGAACGCTGCAACCTGGACTGAGGATCCTGCGCCGAATTTGGGAGGCGGGGTTTTTCTTCCGGATAACGTGGGGGAGTGCTTCACCAGTACGATCACGTTCGATCAGTTCGCACCAGGCGCCACCCTGACCAACATTAATGGACTGCTCAACATTTGCATGGATATCGAACATTCGTTCATCGGTGACCTAGTGATCCGTATCATCAGCCCTACAGGTGAATCCGTTACCATGCACCAGCAAGGCGGTGGTGCCACCTTTCTGGGGATACCGGTGGACAATGACCTTACACCGAACGCGCAGGGTACGTGCTGGAACTATTGCTGGAGCCCTACCGCCATCAACGGGACCTGGGTGGACAATTCCGGAGGCACCCTGCCGAGCGGCACCTATGAAAGCCTCAATTCTCTTGGCGGGCTTGTTGGCTCACAGCTCAATGGAACCTGGACGATCGAGGTTTGCGATCTGTGGGCCTCGGACAACGGTTTCATTTGCAATTGGGGCATTGATTTCGACCCTGCGCTCTTCGATGACCTGATCGAATTCACCCCTGTGTACGGCGCGGCTTGTGACAGCAGCTATTGGACCGGACCTAACATCACGACCACGAACGGAAGTTGCAACCAGATATGTGTCACTCCCCCGGCTGCAGGCACCTATGACTATGTGTACCACGTGGTGGACAACTTCGGTTGCGAGTATGACACGACGTTGACCGTGACCGTGATACCTGAATTGCTGGTGAGCGCCGGACCGGATGCCAGCACATGCAACACTCCTGTTCAATTGAATGCCAGCATACTTGGAGGTGGTTTTCCCACGAATTGCGACTATGTCCTGACGCTCTATGACTCCTTCGGCGATGGATGGACCGGATTTCTCGGTATCGGCTCGAACGGTTCAAGTGTGACCATTACCGTGGACGGAGTGGCAACATCATGGACCTTGCCCGGAGGGGCTCAGGGTAGCGTGAACATTCCGGTGCAGGCTGGAAGCACGATCTCCATAAGCTACACGGCTGGGTCGATCTATAATGGTGAACAGTCCTATACGCTCTTCAATAGCACGGGTGCGGTCGTCTTCTCTTCCCCTCAGGGACCTGCAAGTGGCCCGTCCTGGAGCGGGGTGGCATCGTGTCCCGGTGGTGCATACGTATATAGCTGGTCACCTACCACGGGCTTGGACGATCCGAATATTCCAGATCCTACCGCGACTGTTGCTGGAACCACGCAGTACTGCGTGACAGTATATCAGGTGGGTCATCCCTTATGCACCGCTACCGACTGCGTGACGATCACCATCGACCAAACGGTTGACCCTGGCACCAATGCGAACATCGCGCTATGTAGCAATGGCGGCGCCACCGACCTGTTCGCAGAACTTGGCGGATCACCGACAGCCGG
>JAHEFL010000320.1:2594-3385 GCA_024640205.1 Flavobacteriales bacterium
CGGAGGAACTTGGAGCGCACCAGGCGGAGCAGCACACTCCGGGTCCTTCGTTCCGGGCACTGACCCCACAGGGCTCTATACCTATACCGTCGGTGGTTCAGGTGCATGCGGTGTCCCGGTATCCTCCACCGTGAACGTAACGGTCTATCCCCTTCCGGTAGCGGGAGTTCCCACCAGTTTGACCGTTTGTACGACCGATGCGGCCCAACCTCTCCTACCCTTGTTGGGTGGTACGGCCATGCCCGGAGGAACATGGACCTCCCCTGGAGGAACGGCTTTCGCAGGTAGCTATGACCCAGCCATCCATGATCCAGGAGTATTTACATACACTGTAACCGGCATCGCACCTTGCCCCAACGTTTCCGCTACGGTAACAGTGTCGGAAAGTGTTCCCCCGAATGCTGGGGGAGATAATTCACTGACCGTGTGTTCCACGGACCCTGCATTCTCCCTTCAGAACCAGTTGACCGGAGCTCCGGATGGTGGAGGAACATGGATCGGTCCTGGTGGTGCTGCCAGCGCTGGAGGCTTTGACCCTGCCGTGGATGTATCCGGAACGTATACCTATACGGTACCTGGAGCAGCGCCCTGTCCCAATGATCAGGCCTTGTTGAATATCACGGTGAACACACCGTCGATTCCCGGTACACCCGGGACCATCACACTCTGCAGTTCTGATGCGCCGGCCTCGCTCTTCGCGCAACTCGGAGGAACTCCCGATGCCGGTGGTTCATGGAGTGGTCCCAGCTCCGTGGTCGGTGGCATGATCGATCCCGCTTCGATGAACGCAG
>JAHEFL010000321.1 GCA_024640205.1 Flavobacteriales bacterium
GTGTACCGGGGTTCCACACCACCGTCCGCCATGATCTGATAGAGCTCCGTTCGGAATAGCGAGTCGATCTGGTGGGGTGAAAGGCCGGTCGCGTACAATCCCCCGATCAACGCGCCCATACTGCTCCCGGTGATATAATCGATCGGGATACCGTTCTCCTCCAGGGCTTGCATCACCCCTATATGGGTCAATCCTACAGCGCCTCCACCACTGAGCACCAAGCCCACTTCCTGTGCCTGGACGCAACAGGGTAGAAGAACAGCAGAGAAGATCCAGGAACGCAACATGGTGGAACGGCAGCGCAAAAGTAGGGCCGAGCCTCCAGCGCGGGCCACCGCTCATATGATGGGTAGGCCGCTCAAATAGTCAGGGGTATTGAGCAAGCGGCTACCGTACCAGCTGAAATACGTACCGTCCACCAGAAGTACCGGCGTTCCAGGGCAGAGCATATTGAATGTCGCAATGTGCTTTTCCGCAAAAGGGTATGGTTCTGATGACAGAAGGATGATATCCGGGTCCTTGGCAGCCAGTTGCTCTGCGGAGATCTCCGGATACCGACCCGGAAGATCCGCGAAGGCATTGGTGAGTCCTGCCCGCTGAAGCAGGTCATTCACGAAGGTGTCCGCAGATGCTACCATGAACGGGTCCTGCCAAATGAAATAGGCAGCCGAACGGGATGCATCCCGGACCGCTAGGTCGTCGAAAGCTGCGTTGATGGCCCTCGCCAAAGCATACGCTTTATCACCTGTCCTCGTTAGCTCGCCAAGCCGCGTGATCATGTCCAATGCGGTCGGCAGGTTGCGCACATCGCTCATCCACACCGGGAATTCCTTTTCAAGCGCCTCGATGTCCCAGCGCTCGTTCTCCTCCTTGTTCCCTATGATCAGATCAGGCTTCAGCTCACGAACTTTCTTGATATCCACCGTTTTAGTCCCACCCACGCGTGGCTTGCTCCGGAACCATTCCTCGGGATGGATGCAAAATTTGGTGATGCCCACCACACGCTCGCCCAGGCCGAGGTCGTGGAGCAGCTCGGTCTGGGAGGGGACGAGGGAGATGATGCGTTGCGGATGATCAGGAACCTCGATCCTGCGGTGCATTTGGTCAGAGGTTCGAAGCATTGCTGTTGGGTTCACCACAAAGACGCAAGGAGCGTAAAGCCGATCTGGTCCTTCGCGCTCCTTGTGTCTTAGCGGTGACTTGCACGATCTTATTTCAGTTTCCCAATTACATCCTGCTTTGTCAGGATCCCGTATCCATTGGGCTGTTCGACGAGCACCGCTGGGCTGCCGTTACCGAGGCGCTTGGCCACCTCCTCCAGGGTGGCATCCAACTTAACCACCGGTAGCGATGGTCCCATGACGACACGCGCTTGCTGGGTCCGTACTTCGGCATCCTCCAGGATCGCATCGAACAAGCGGGCATCGGTGATCGTTCCTACGGGCTTGCCACCTTCGAACACGGGCAGTTGATCGATGTTGTGGGCCCGCATCTTGTCGATGGCGTTGAGCACCGGTTCATCGGCCTCCACGCTCAACAACTGCAGATCCTTGCCTTTGAGGAGGTCGCCAGCCGTGGGCTTCTCCTCGACCAGGAATCCGCGTTCGCGCATCCAGTCATCGTTGAACATCTTGCCGAGGTAGCGTGTGCCATGGTCGTGGAAGATCACCACCACCACATCGTCCTTCTTGAACCGGTCCTTCATCTGAAGCAGCCCGGCAATGGCCGCACCTGCGCTGTTCCCGACGAATATTCCCTCGTCACGGACTATTTTCCGGGTGTAGATGGCAGCGTCCCTGTCCGTGACCTTCTCAAAGTGGTCGATCATTTCCATCTTCACGTTCTCCGGCAAGAAGTCCTCGCCGATCCCTTCCGTGATGTACGGATAGATCTCATTCTTGTCGAACTCCCCGGTCTCTTTCAGTTTCTTGAACACGGACCCGTACGTATCTATCCCCAGGATCTGGATCTTCGGGTTCTTCTCCTTCAGGTAGCGACCGGTGCCACAGATGGTGCCGCCGGTGCCCACACCCACGACCAGGTGTGTGATCTTTCCATCTGTCTGCTCCCAGAGCTCGGGTCCGGTGCTTTCGTAGTGTGCCTGGCTGTTGCTCAGGTTGTCGTATTGGTTGGCCTTCCAGCTGTTCGGCGTTTCCGCCACCAGCCGTGAGGAAACGGAATAGTAGGAGCGGGGGTCCTCGGGTTCCACGTTGGTGGGACACACGATCACTTCCGCACCGAAGGCGCGCAGCGCGTCCACCTTTTCCTTGCTTTGCTTATCCGTGGTGGTGAAGATGCACTTGTAGCCTTTGATGATCGCCGCGATGGCCAGACCCATGCCCGTATTCCCGCTGGTGCCTTCGATGATCGTGCCTCCGGGCTTCAACAGACCGGCCTTTTCAGCGTCCTCGACCATTTTCAGGGCCATGCGATCCTTGATGCTGTTACCGGGATTGAAGGTCTCCACCTTGGCAAGCACGATCGCGGGGATCTCCTTGGTGATGCGGTTGAGGCGCACCAAGGGTGTATTCCCGATGGTGGTAAGGATGTTGTCGTGGATCTTCATGGCCCTGCAAAGGTAGCTGGACCGTGTCGCTTGGTTCCTCGCGCTAATCGAAGCGAATGGCCTTGGCAGGAGCCACCCGGGTGACGAGGGAACTCGGTACGATCAAGGCCAAGAGGCAGACCAGCAAGGTGCCCAGGTTCAATAGCAGGATCCTTACCGGGTCCAATAGGATGGGTACGGCATCCACATAATAGGTTTCCACTGGCAGTTTGACGAGACCGGTCGATCCTTGCAACACGCACAAACCGATACCGAGCAGGTCGCCCAGGATGATACCCAAGCTGAGTATGTATGCGGCATCGATCAGGAAGACACGCCTGATGAGGGTGTTCGACGACCCAAGGGCTTTCAGCACGCCGATCATGTTCGTGCGCTCCAGGATGATGATCAACAAAGCCGAGGCCATGTTGATCATGGCCACGATGATCATCAAGGCGATCACCACGACCACGTTCTTGTCCAGGAGCCTCAGCCATGCGAATAATTCCGGGAAGCGATCCTCCGCGGTCATTGATCGCAGCCCAAAACCAAGGTGTTCCGCATAGATCAGGTCATCCATTTCGCGCATCGTACGATGGTCGTCCAACAATACCTCGAAACCTCCACAGTACTTGGTGTGGCTTCCGCCGCTTCCGCCGCGTTCCAACGCGATCGTTCCAACCTGGTAGTTACCTCCACCCTGGCTCGTGATGGGCGCAAAATTCCCTCCTGAATTTGTGATCCGGACCCACGCGGTGTCCGGTATGGTGCCATCCTTGTCGCCAACTACGAGACGAAGAACGGTGTCCTGCACCAATGTCAGGTCG
>JAHEFL010000322.1 GCA_024640205.1 Flavobacteriales bacterium
CGATCATCGAGCCCCAGCAGGATTTCTGTTCCGGACTGGAGATGTCCTTCTCACATGCGAGTACCGGAGCATCGAGCGTGAGTTGGGATTTCGGCGACCCGACGACCACTGCGGATGTTTCCACGCTGGCTGCACCGACATGGACCTATGGGCAAACAGGTAATTACACCGTATCGCTTACAGCGGATCCCATAGGACCATGCCCCGCAACCACATCTGCGGAATTCGATGTCTTCGTGGATCTGGTGCCTTTTTTCCCTCAACCACCGATCCTTTGCCCCGATCAACCGGCACTGTTCCAGGTGACCGGCAATTTCAGCTCGAATGCCACGGTGACATGGGATCTTGGCGCCGCGGGCGATCCCTCATCGGCCGCAGGCCACAGCGCGACCGCGCAGTTCGCAACGCCGGGTTCTCATCCCGTAAGTGTTTCGGTGATCGAGAATGGTTGTTCCGGCAGCTACTTGGATTCGGTCCTCGTGCATCCCTTCCCGGTGGCCGCTTTCACCAGTGACAGTCGTTCCTGTGTGGGGTCTGAATTCGGATTCCAGGACCTGAGCGAGGCTTGGACGCCGATGACCTATCTCTGGAACTTCGGTGATGGGACCAGCTCCACCGACATGGAACCGACCCATGTTTACGAGGAGCCTGGTCTGTATACCGTGGGCCTTACAGTGAGCACGAGCGAGGGTTGCATTGCCTCGAATACCAGTGTGCTAAGCGGTCAAGTGGAGGTTTTCCCGAACCCGGTGCCCGGATTCAGTGCATTACCAAGAGAGGTAAGCGTGTTCGATCCCGTGATCACGGTGGAGGACTACGCGGAGAATGCCGTCTCCTGGCTCTATTTGGTGGAAGAAAGCTCGTATTTGAGCCCATCCTTCACGCATTCCTTCGAAGAGGGTGGGCAGTTCATCATTACACAAACAGTGACCAGCGGCGATGGATGTTCAGCGAGCATGGACCTGGTAGTGTTCGTAAGCGACCATATTTTCTGGGCCCCTACGGCTTTCACGCCCGATGGTGATGGACTCAATGATGAATGGCTCCCGACGGTGATCGGTGCGCGCCAGTACGAGCTGCAGATCTTCGATCGCTGGGGTGATGTGCGCTTCGCCACGCGTGACCCGAAGGCTGGATGGAGCGGGGATGAATTGCCAGCGAGCGTGTTCAGCTACCGGGTCCGCATAAAGGAATGGGGCGCCGATGCAAAGGAGTACGTCGGCCATTTCTCGCTGGTACGCTAAAACCCCTTATCCGGCGTCCCTCTTTGGATCGCGGACCATGTCCACGTGCGGGATCCCATCCCAGTCATAGTCAGGTCCCCTTCGCACGTAGCCGAAGCGTTCATAGAACCGTTCAAGATGGTTCTGTGCCGCCAACACGGAACGCTCAGTGCCGAAGAATTCCCACACGGCCGCAAGTGATCTGTTCATGGCCTCGGTCGCAAGTCCCGTTCCCCGTGATCCGGGTGCAACGACCACACGTCCGATGTGGGGTGGTTCGTTCGCTTCGGGAGGCAGGATCCTGGCATATGCCACGAGTGCTGATCTGGGATCGTGGCCCATCACGTGGATCGCGGTCGCATCCTTGCCGTCCAACTCCGGATAGATGCACTGCTGTTCCACTACGAACACATCCACACGCAATTTCAGGATATCATGAAGTTCCTGGATGCTCAGCTTATCGAATGCCCGGATGGACCAGGATATGCTCATGCCGATACGGGGGTCAATTCCCCTTCGGGAAGGTAGAGCAATGCGCCTTCCACGCGCTCATGGCCCAGCTCCTTAAGAAGCGCCATGTAACCACGGACCTGGTCGTGATGCCTGTTGGATGGCTTCCCGGTCTTGATATCCAGCACCCTGACCACGTCGCCGTCGATGATCACGCGGTCGGGTCGATGCGATCCCCCGTTGGCATCCACCAGCGTGGCTTCGGTACGCATCACAAGGCCTTCACCGTACCATGGTCGAAGGCTTTCGGATGCAAGCAAAGGTCCCAGCACTTGCGCCAGTCGATCAGCCTCCTGCTCCTTGATCATTCCTTCCGCAGCTATTGATCGCAACGCTTCGGCCACGTCCATTGCGGAGGAGGTACGCGCCAGGGCTTCATGGATCGCGTTCCCAGCTTGGCGGAACGGGTCGGGGTCCATCGGGTCCCAGTTATCCGGTGCTTCATAACGCACGGCGAAGTCCTGGAACGGAGACGATCCAGCCACGTCATTCAGGGATCCGTTCACTCTCGGCTCTGGTATCGACCAGGGTCCACTGCGTTCCCCCAGTTCCATGATGGTACCATCACCCTGCTGTTCCATGTAACTAATGATCACCTGGTTCAGTGCATCCACGCCCCTTCCCGGGACCAACGCATACAGCCGTTGCTCGGGTCGTGTGAACGCAACATACAAGAGGTTCAAGGCGTCCAATCGGCGATCCTCCTCCTCCTTCACCAATTCCTTCAGGCCCAGGTCACGCAGTCCTTTGCCTTCTTTTACCAATGCTACGGGCAGGTCCGGTACGGCTTCTCCCGGGTCTATCCATGCCCAATCCTTGTGCCCTCCTCTCCCGGACATGTCCGTGCTGGCTACGATGACCACGGGGAACTGCAGTCCTTTGGCCTTGTGGATGGTCATGATCTGAACGGCCTGTCCATTTTCGGGGGCGGCAACGGACAACTTTTCCCCGGTGCGCTCCCAGTGCTCCAGAAAGCCCCCGATATCCTGGCCGTGCTGCGTGGCGAAGACATGGGCAGCATCCAACAAGGTCATCACGGAGGCATCCTCGGTCGGCTTGATGTCGAACGCCCGGGCCAGATCCGCGATCAACGCGCTCAAAGTCGTTCGCAGCCGCGGAGCGCCATGGTCCCGAAGCCATTGCCGCACGCATTCGACAGGATCAAGTCGTCCTTCCACATCGCGGAACGGATCCACCGGAATTGAGCCGTCCTCGGCTTCCAACTGCGCCTGGTATTGGAGGGCTCGCGCAGCGGCCGTGGCGTCACCGCTATGCAGGGTGCGAAGCAGGTCGATGAGCAATTCGATCACCGGATCACCGGAAAGCTGAAGTCCGTCCGGTGAAAGGACCGCGTAGCCATTGGCAATAAGGTGTTGTGCAATGGCCTTGCCATGCCGGGTGGACCGCGTAAGCACGGCGATGGATCCCTGCGGGAACCCATCCCTGACGGCTTCCTGCACATGGTCCAGAACGAATTCCAGCATCTCATCGGACCGGTCCTCTCCGGTAAATGTTCCATCCGACCGCCTAAGGTGTACCAGACCGGGAAGCTTGCGTTCGTCCTTCTGCTCGTGCTCCTCGAACACGCGCTGAAGGCGTTCCGGTAGCAGGGGTTTCATGGCTGCGAAGAGCGCATTG
>JAHEFL010000323.1 GCA_024640205.1 Flavobacteriales bacterium
CTCTTCGCCGAACCCATTTTCCGTTTTTACAATGCCGATGGTGAGGTGCTGGAAAAGGCAGTGGAATATTACCGGATCCGAAGCATCGGACACCCGATCGTACTGGCCACCTTCGCCCTTACAGGCGCATTCCGCGGCATCCAGAATCTGAGTTGGAGCATGTGGATCAGTCTGGTCGGTGCGTTGGTGAACGGATCGCTGAACCCTCTGCTGATCTTCGGATGGGGGCCGATAACGGGCATGGGTATCGCTGGCAGCGCATGGAGCAGCCTCATTGCGCAGGTGGTCATGTTCGTCGTCGCGATCGCCATCATGAAAGCGCGCACTCCGTTCCAACTTTTTCCCCGGAACTGGCGGCATCCGGAACTCAAGGGCCTTTGGCTGCTGAGCGGCAACCTTTTCCTTCGGACGATCGCGCTGAACGTATGCTACTACCTCGGCAACCGATATGCAACGGGCTACGGACAGACGTTCATCGCCGCACATTCCATCGCCATGCAGATCTGGCTGTTCAGCGCGTTCTTCATCGATGGCTACGCCGCAGCCGGTAGCGTATTGGCAGGTCGATTGAATGGCGAAAAGAACTGGAAGGAACTCTATCGGGTGAGTTGGCAGGTCGTCCGGATGAGCGTTACCATCGGTGCCGCATTGGCCGTGTTGTACCTGATCGGATACAACGCCATCGGTGGGGTCTTCACCAAGGATGCAGCAGTGCTCGCGTCATTCGCAGGCATTTTCTGGATGGTGATCCTGACGCAACCCATCAACGCCGTGGCGTTCGCGTTCGACGGTATCTACAAAGGTCTTGGCCTGGGTGCTCAGCTGCGGAACGCGCTGGTCATATCGACAGCGGTCGTGTTCGTTCCGGTCATCCTGATCACGGATGCCAGCGACTGGATGCTCTTCTCCATTTGGACCGCCTTTTTGTTGTGGATGGTCGCCCGGGCCGGGATCCTGGTGGCCCATTTCCAGGCACATTACCGCCCGGGAGTTCGGGTCCGTTGAGTTCGCGGGGTGGAGTACCTTGCGCGGGGTAACGCCAAGGCGATGTACAGAACCGTGATCATGCTCACCTCCTTCCTGGCCGCTGCTCCATTGGCTGCGCAGGACTACGCACCTCCTCCCACACGGTCAGCAGCACCGCGACCTTCGGGTGAGGCCACCCCGTTCAAGGACCGCGTTTATTTCGGTGGGAACCTGGGGCTCTCCTTCGGAACGATCACCTCCATACAGATCGAACCCTTGGCAGGATATTTCCTTGACGAGCAGCGGAAATTCAGCGTCGGCACCGGGATCAGTTACTGGTACTACCGGGATGACCGTTTTGTGCCTACCTACGAGAGTAATTCATACGGTTACCGGCTGTTCAGCAGATACAGGATCCTTCCTCCTCTATACGCCCATGTGGAATTCTCACAACAGAATTTCGAGTTCTATCGCTTTGATGGTAGCACCTACCGGGACTGGGTTCCCTTCCTCCTCGTCGGTGGTGGATACATAGCCAGGATGGGTGGGCGGTCCGCCATAACGGCCCAGATCCTGTGGGATGTATTGCAGGATGTGAACAGCCCATATGGCAGCCAACCCTTTTTCTCGGTCGGGATCGGCGTGGGGTTCTGATCACTTAGTTCCTTTTGCGGATCAGGAACTTCCCGACAAGTGAAGCGATGACCACCGCCAAGTAGAGCTGGCCCACCAAGGTGATCATCACCGTCAGGCTCCGAGCCTTGGCGTTGGTCGGCACGATATCCCCGAAACCCAGTGTGGATAGGCTTACGAAACTGAAATATTCAAGATCCACCCCCCCGCTGGCATCTGTGGTCATGACGAATGAGCCCGGGATATTCCTTTCCAGTACGGAACATAACAGTGACGCGATGAACCCCAGCGCGAGGTATGCACAAACAGCTGCTAGGATGGTATCCTCATCAACCTCCTCGGGTGTCAGGACCGTCCGGAAAAGCCAGATCAAGGAATACACGAACATGACCAGGGTGGCGATATCCGACACGTAGATAATATTGGTCGGTAAACCAAGTGGAGCATATGTAAGGATCATAGATCCCAGTATGATCAGTCCGAACCACCAGATCCGATCCTTACCGGTGGTACGGACCAGGAACAAGGAAGCTGAGACAACAAGAAAGCTCCTGACCAATAATTTCCATGGCCAGTCTATCCCTCCATCAGGTAAAAAGGACGGTAGGAACAATGCGACACACAGACCGACCAGGTAAACCCTGGTCGCATGCTTTTTTATCCGGGAGCCCGGTACGGCTTTTCTTAGGATCGGAACTGGCATGGTTCCGCAAGATACCCGGGGACAGGGACACGGACCGAGTGTCCATGAGGTGTGATACGAAAGCAAGGCGCAGTTAAGCCGGATCCCTTCCCCTCAGTTGGATATCTCGATACTTTCGCTTTGAACGAGGAGCGGCCACCGCTCTTGCGATGGCCGCTGCAACCCTGTGGAGCCGGGCGGGATCGAACCGCCGTCCAAACGACCGCAACATGGGCTTTCTACATGCTTAGCCGCTTCATTGGTTTTCGATCGGCACCTGGGGAAGGGCACCCCAGCATCGACTTAGGTCCTGTGTCTTACCCGTGCTACGGACCACCGCACGGGCCAGTCTTCCATGATGACACCCCGGATACGGGAAGGAGGTCGACGGGCCTCCCCGCGGGGTACTCGTCCACGCTACTGTTGTTCACGTGGATTAAGCCGAACAGCCTGAGGCTATTAAGCTGCGAGAGCGTAGTCTACTTCGCCAGTTATGGCGTTGATGCACTGGGATACGGGCCGCACATCACGCCCGGCATGCTTACACACATTACAAAGCCGCTGTCAAATCCAGGTCGGCCCCGTGGTAATTGAGAAAGAACGAGCCGCAAAGGTACGGCGACCGCCAGGCGTCAGATCCCGTGCCACGGGGCCCGTGGCGAAGTCCTAAGTTTGCCGCCGTTCAAAATGGCAGTACCCTACCGCAAACTTGGCATCATCCGCGAGGGCAAGGTCCCGGCCGATCGCCGTGTTGCTCTGACGCCGCTGCAATGCGTCGAAGCCAAGAGACTTCATCCACATCTTGACCTCGTGGTACAGCGAAGTCCGGACCGGGCGTTCACCGACGCCGAATATGAAGCATCAGGGATCCCATTGGTGGAGGAGCTTGGTGATCGGGATCTGATCATAGGCATCAAGGAGGTACCGGTGGATATGCTGCTGGAAGGCAAGAGCTATCTGTTCTTCAGCCATACCACTAAGAAGCAACCGCACAACCGGAAATTGATGCGATCGGTGATCGGGAAAGGCATCACCTTGATGGACCACGAGCTGCTCACCAACGAGCATGGCGAACGAGTTCTGGCATTCG
>JAHEFL010000324.1 GCA_024640205.1 Flavobacteriales bacterium
GCCCTCGTAGATCTGCGTGATCTTGGCATCCCGCATGAGGCGTTCCACGTGGTATTCCTTCACGTATCCATAGCCGCCATGCACCTGCACCGCCTCCACCGTGGTCCTCATGGCCACTTCACTGGCGAACACCTTGGCCATGGCACTTGCCTGATCATAATTCAGGTGCTGGTCCTTCAACCACGCGGCTTTCAGGCATAGAAGCCTTGCCGCTTCGATCTCCGTGGCCATGTCCGCCAACTTGAACGCGATGGCCTGGTGCTCACTGATCGCCTTGCCGAAGGCTTTGCGTTCCTTGCTATACGCCAGAGCGAGTTCATAGGCGCCGCTTGCGATGCCCAGGGCCTGCGACGCGATACCGATCCGACCTCCGCTCAGGGTCTTCATGGCGAACGTGAAGCCGAAGCCATCATCCCCGATCCTGTTCTCCTTGGGGACTTTCACATCCTGGAACATCAGGGTATGCGTGTCACTGCCCCGGATACCGAGCTTGTCCTCCTTCGCTCCCACAACGAATCCGGGCATCCCCTTCTCCACGATCAGACAATTGATCCCTTTGTGCTTCTTCGCAGCATCCGTCTGTGCCATCACCAGGTAGGTGCTGGCGGATCCACCATTGGTGATCCAGTTCTTCGTACCGTTCAGCAGGTAATGGTCACCCATGTCCACTGCGGTCGTACGCTGGCTTGTGGCATCACTGCCCGCTTCGGGTTCGCTCAAACAGAAGGCGCCTATCTTCTCTCCCTTGGCCAATGGCACCAGGTACTTCTGTTTCTGCTCCTCATTACCAAACTCCTCCAGTCCCCAACACACAAGGGAATTGTTCACGCTCATCACCACGCTGGTGCTCGCGTCAACCTTGCTGATCTCCTCCATGGCGAGCACATAGCTGATGGCATCCATGCCGCCGCCGCCGTATTTGGGATCCACCATCATTCCCAGGAAGCCCAGTTCCCCGAGCTGCTTGATCTCCTCGGCCGGGAAGCGCTGCTCACGGTCGCGGTCGATGACACCGGGTTTGAGCACGTTCTGCGCGAAGTCACGGGCTGCATCGCGCACCGCGAGTTGTTCTTCGGAGAGTTCGAAATTGAGACCGGGAAGGGTAGCTGTATCCTGCATGGGTTGGACTGGGATGCGAAAATAACGGTTGAGAGCCCAGTGCGGTTCCCTGCGCATGGCGAAACTGAAAGTGACCCACCTTTGCAGCGTGAAGGAGTACACGGCGATCGGGGTCATGAGCGGTAGCTCGCTGGACGGGATCGACCTCGCCCTTTGCCGCTTCAGGGTAAATGGTGGTGAATGGACCTTCAACATCCTTGATGCTCGGACCGACCCTTATCCTGACGATCTGAGGGCCCGGCTCCTGGGTGCCATGGACGGATCATCGTTGGAACTGGCCCGCTTGCACCGGGACCTGGGTGACCGGATCGGAAATGCATGCAAGCCCATGCTGGGCAACACTAGCGTGGATGTGATCGCTTCGCACGGGCACACGATCTTTCATAAACCCTCTGAAGGCCTTACCACGCAGATCGGCTGTGGTGCGCGGATCGCGGCGATCACAGGCACACCGACCGTTTGTGACCTGCGGACGACCGACATGGCACTGGGCGGGCAGGGCGCTCCGCTGGTGCCGTTAGGGGAGTCACTGCTCTTCCCGGACCACCCGATCTTCCTCAATATCGGGGGGATCTGCAACGTCTCCCTTCACCGTTCCGGAAAAGTGACCGGCTACGATGTGTGTATCGGCAACCAGGCTTTGAATTTCCTTGCGGAAGAGGCGGGGGCGGTCTTTGATAAGGGCGGCGCATTGGCACGTTCCGGATTGGTGAACAACGAGCTCTTGCAACGCTTGAACGCGCTACCCTTCCACACGATGGAACCTCCGCGTTCCCTGGGCCGGGAATGGTTCAAGGAGCAGTTCCGACCGCTGATCACGAGCAAGGATATCCCCCTCGTCGACCGGATGCGAACGGTCGTGGAGCACATCGCTTTCCAGGTCGGTGTGGCATTGGAGGATGTGGAAGGCGAGATCCTGACGACCGGGGGTGGTGCCCACAACACCGCGCTGATCGAGGCCTTGCGGAGTGCCACAAGCAAGGTCATCCGGATCCCAGAAGATCGCATCGTGGATCTCAAGGAAGCCTTGATCTTCGCCCTGCTGGGTGTCCTTCACCTCCGTGGGGAACCTACCGCCCGGGCCAGTGTTACCGGTGCACTGCGCGACAGCTGCGGCGGAGCGCTATATCGCCCCAATTAACAAGAGCCTTGGATAACCTCTTCGGGTTCCCAAGGAGCCGGGCTGGGGCCGGTCCTATTTTTGACCAAACCCTTACGGGCATCCACTGATGAGAGAAGCACTGCGCCGCTTCGAGGAGCGCGCTCCGGAGATCGTATTCGAATGGCACGACGCACCCACCGGGGCGAGGGGCTGGATGGTGATCAACAGCCTGCGCGGTGGAGCTGCCGGTGGCGGCACACGCATGCGCAGGGGGCTTGATCGACGGGAGGTGGAAAGCCTAGCCAAGACGATGGAGGTCAAGTTCAGCGTATGCGGACCACCGATCGGAGGCGCCAAGAGCGGCATCGACTTCGACCCATCAGACCCGCGAAAGAACGCCGTGCTGGACCGCTGGTACAAAGCCCTGATGCCGATCCTGAAGACTTACTACGGGACGGGCGGGGACATGAACGTGGATGAGTTGCACGATGTGATCCCGATCACCGAACGGTATGGCTTGAGGCATCCGCAGGAAGGTGTCGTGAACGGACATATAGGCAGCGACGAAGCCTTGAAGTTGAAAGCCGTCGAGCAGTTGCGGACCGGAGTGAGCAAGATCGTGGACGAACTCGCCTATGTTCCGAAAGCGGGCAAGTACGCGGTCGCGGACATGATCACAGGTTGGGGTGTGGCCGAAAGCATCCGTCACTACTACCGCGTTTATGGAGGAGAGCTGCGGGGGAAGCGCGTCATCGTGCAAGGCTGGGGAAATGTCGCCGCGGCGGCAGGGTATTACCTCAGCCGTGAAGGTGCCCGTATCGTCGGCATCATCGATCAGCACGGGGGAGAGATCGTACCGGAAGGGCTGAGCGAGGAGGAAGTTCGAAATCTCTTCATTGACAAGACCGGCAACACGCTGCGGAAGCAGGACCTGATGCCGTTCGATGAAGTGGACAAAGACATCTGGGATGTGGGTGCGGAGATCTTTCTTCCATGCGCTGCCAGCCGATTGGTGACACGGGAGCAGGTGGACCGCATGGTAAAGGGCGGTTTGGAAGTGATCAGCAGTGGGGCGAACGTACCCTTCGCTGATGCCGAGATCTTTTATGGACCGATCGCCGAGCATGCGGATGATCAGGTGA
>JAHEFL010000325.1 GCA_024640205.1 Flavobacteriales bacterium
CAGCATGAAGCCCGCGATGAACACCGAAAGGCGTAACAGGAGCACGAAGCCCTTGGCGCGCCTTTCCCCAGGGGCATCGGATGCCTCCAGGAATAGTTCACGGAGCAGTTCAGAAAGCACATAACTCAGCATCAATACACCGAAAAAGAGAACGATCGCGGACCAGGTGAACGTGATCCCCAGTATCTCCCTTTCGAGTTCCAAGGCTCCAGTGAGCGTGCTCCATGCCAGTTCCCCAACATCCATGCTCTGGAGATAGCTGACCACCCAGAATCCAACCGCGAACACATCGAGGACCTGGATAATGCGGATGCGCGCGTTCAGAAGGTTGATCTGTACGCGTCCTCCCCTCCGTTGATGACGATCGGCCAGAAGGAGGAAATATTCATACACGGCATTGGTGGCGATATGCAATGCGATGGCAAGAAAGAACGCATCCAATGCCACGGTGATCAGATTATTCCCAAGGCGATACCAACCCATGATATTCGCGAACCATCCGACCGTGGCCTGTACCGATATCAACAACACGATGAACCGTGCCCGACCCGCATGCTTATAACCGGTGCGCAACAATCCTCGGAGGAATAGTAGGGCACGGGGAACGAAAAAGATCACCAGAACGAGCAGGATCCTTTTGAAAACCGTGACCTCCACCAGGATATTGCTGACCTTGAGCAATGCGAAATATCCCAACATGAGATAGAGGCGGTACGGTTTTACGAAAGGGTTCTCCTTCAGGAATATCGAGACCACAGGAACGAGCAATCCAATGAAGAACATCTCGGCTGCGACGCGGGGTACATGCTGGAACAGGAGCGGCGTAAGCACGAGCAAGGTGATCGCCGCCACCTGCACGGGATAGCGGTCCAGATAGCGCATCTGCTCGCTGTACAGCGTGGGCTCACCCTTTCGTAATGTCCTGCGGATATACCACAGGGGCAGCAGCGCCAGCAATGCGATCACAAGGCGCAGAAAGATCAGCTGCTTCCAAAAATTCACGCCGAACTGGACGAAGAGATCATAGAATGAATGCCATGAAGTGCTCACCACCTCGCCAAAGGGTGTCATTTTCTCCTTGTGCAAACCCCATATGGGTGCATACCGGCGATGCACCACATCCTTCTCCTCCCTAATGATCAAGCGCGTCAAACGGTCATGCTCGAGGCTCGCATCGATCATGAAGCGAAGGCCCCGTTCCTGCACGGTCATCAGCTTCAGGATGGACGTGTCGCAAACCGCCATCGTACCCGTGGCCAAGACCCTCAATTCCTCTTGTTCCCTGCGCTGGATCTCCGCCAAGAGGCTGTCAGGCCCGCCACTGACCGTCCCCAGCTCTGACCGGATCCGCAACAATTCCGATCGATATCCATTGAACTCACGCAGTTCCCGGATGACCCCGGTCATCGCTTTCTCCACACCGATGCGCAAGCGATCCACTTCCGACCGTGCATCGCGAACCGCACGCAGGTTCACATGCTCCTGGTTCCCCATGAACCGGCCCATGACGAACTCCAGTTCCGAGAAGTGATCCGTCAGCACCTTGCCAATGGGGATGGTATCCACACCCATCACAACACGACCATGGATCTCGCGCACCCGGGAGATGACCTCGGCGATCGAAGTGATCCGGGGCAGTTCCTCCTGTACGACTTCATCTTGTGGCGCAGTGGGCAGGTATCCCTGGCCATGTGCTACTTGAACGAAAAAGGTCAAAGCCAGTACCGATAGGCACAGCGAACGTATCGGGCCAGGAACGACCCTCAACGGAACACCTCCCGAACGCGTTCCGGACCGGGTAGGATCAGGGTGTACTATCCTCATCGAAATGTTGCTTCAATTCCAGTTCATCGCTTCGCTTCACTTTACCCTTCTTATCAGGCAAGCGAAGGTTGCCGGGTACACCGCTCTGCGTTTGCTTGATCACATAATTGAACAGGCTCCTATCCTTCAATCGTTCAAAGTAGATGGCGGCCGGATCAGATCGCTCCTTGGGTCGATGGTCGGTCCGCACCAATGCATTGGCGACCCACGATCCGAACATGGAAAGGGGGGCATCCTCGTTCCCCTGCCGATCCAACAACTTGATGTGCAATTTCCGGTAATACATGCGCATCGCGCCGATCGACACATCATCGTTCGCCTCAGCGGTCAGGTACAGGGTGTCAAGATGACCCGACACGATCGACATGTTGGCCACTGGCTCGATCATGCCATTGAGCGAGGTGAGATCCATCCGCCCGAGTGAAAAATGATAACTGAACAGATCCCTTTCATGACCCAGATCGAATTCCATTCGGGAATGAAAGCGCCCCTTGTCCTCAACGAGGCCATCGGCCTGCACCACAAGTGTTCCCTGCGCGCCCGAACGCTTCGTTCCCATGTTCAGCACCTGAGCGTTCACTTCGGTGAGTGAGATGCGGGCCTTACCCCGGGGGCCGATCTCCGCATAGTTCACCGTGGCATCCCGCACATCCACCGTATCGATCCGCAGGTCCTGGTCCAATTCATACACCACCCTTGAAAGAAGTGGTTTATATCGATAGGGTTCAAAGGGCAGGCGATGATCACGGAGGTCGTTCACCGCCACTCCGTCAAAGCGTAGATGCGGAATATGCACATGCCGTTCCTCAATGATGGCCCCGGCGTCAAGTCCCGTCACCACCATATGGTCAGCGTCAAGGATAAGTGCATCGGTACGAAAGTCCTGTTCACTCGCAAAGGATTCCTGGCCGATCCTCGGTGCCACGTGAATGTCGTTCACGGATAGGGACCCTTCGTCATGCGAATAGTCCACTACCCCACAATGGAATAGCAGATCACCGCCGGACAAGGGCATCGCCAGGTTCCCTGCGCCGAAATGAAGGCCATCGACACGTGTTCGACCATCCGCTTTACGATGGAATGAGGCCATCCTGGTATAAAGCCCCCTGCTCGTGAGCGTGGTATCCGCACCCCCGGGCCTGCCGATCGACACCTTGTTCACCAGAAGATCCACGGAGCCGGTCCGTACTTGATCCCCGTTACTAGCGGAGAGCCACAGATCGAGGTCGTTGACCATACCGTCCATACCCTCCACATCGATCGTTCGGGACATACTGTCCAGAAGCAGCACACCCTTCGCATTCCGTATGGTGATCGCACGTGCATGGAGGCCTGTAAAGAACCCTTCATGTCCGGTTGTAGCACCACTTTCCTTTTGCACTTTACCGGGCATGGGACCATCCAGCTTGATATCCAAACGCGGGTCCGACAGGACGAGATGACCCAGGTCGATCACTTTGGAGCGGTTCTCGATCAGTGGATCGAAATCCGTGCTCGTGATCAAGGGGATCGAAACACTGGCTTCAAGCCCTTGCTTG
>JAHEFL010000326.1 GCA_024640205.1 Flavobacteriales bacterium
TTGCCAGAGGTCTGCTGGTCCTGGAAGCCGCCGGTGAGGGTATAGGTGATGGTGAAGCCAGCTGCGTTCCCATTCCCCATCCCATTGGTGTTGTTGATACGGAAGCCGGTAAGCGAGGTGCCGGACAACTGCGGCCCCAGGTCGATGTTCGCGTAAGTGAACGGTCCATACAGTACCTCGACGCTCACGTCCGAGTAAGTGCCCGGGTCGGCCTCCACGGTGAAAGCGTTGAGCTTCTTGCAGCCCGAGCAGCCATCGTTGAGCACGGTGATCGTGATCGTATAGCTGCCATCCCCGTTATCGGTTACGCCGGAGATGGAGGTGCTGTATCCTTCGGCTTGCTCGGTGGTGTTGGAGCAGTCCTCCTGGGCCTGTGCGGTGCCGATTAGGCAACCAAGGCAGAGAAGAAGGATACAGGAACGCTTGAGGGAATAGAATAGGGTGTCCATGGTCATCGATTCGTAACGATTACGCGACAGGACCCGTAGCAAAGCGCTGCAGATCAACAGGTCGGCTTATCTAAAGAGTCTTTCAAAAGTAGGGGATCCCGGTGGCGTGTCAACCCGTGGAAATACCCGTTCTGGCCTAAAATGACCCCATCAGGATGCAATTTGGTTTCTTGGACGGAACATTGCAACCGACCTATTAGACCCCATAATCGCTGGAAGTTAGCGGAATAGCGGTGCAGATGAAGCGAATATCGCTCTTTCCCTGGTCCTGCCTCTTCACAATTGTTTAATGAAAGCTTGATCCCTGGTCGGTCGGAGCATCACCAATTGGTCCGCATCCAATGGGACCGTGCCGACCTTCCGGATGGGTTCAGCTAAACCATGCGGCACAGGCTTTGATGAGCCTATCGCATGCGGATCCTATCCATCCTGTTCCTGCTTTCACTCTCCCCGATTGCCCCAGCGCAATTCGGAATGGATACGTTGACCTATGCCAATGGGTGGCATCCCACCCACTCTGCAGATGGTGTGGCGAGCGTGAAGGAGGGGCTTTTCCGGCATTACGACCTGCCCTATACTGCCTATCTGCGCTTACATAACGACACCGTGTTCGAGTTGGGCACCCTGGCCTATGGATGGACGGGGATAGAAGGTCATACGGGGCGTTGGGTGGCGCAAGGGGACACCTTGCTGCTGCATTGCCTGGCGCGCGTGCATGGGGAGCCGCTGAAGGGCCGGCAGGTGCGCACCGCCGAACATGACCTTCGCGCCGTGCGCGGGACGGATGGGTTGGTCACTGTGCTGGATCGGACCTGGAAGGACCTTCGCCTGCTGCCGCACCCGGTGGAAGAACGCGCTGCTCGGCCTTGAGCGGGCCGGACAGCGTTGGTTATCCTGGTGTGTTGCTTCAGGTCGTGTTGGCCTCTCCTGATCTACTCTGTAGCACTTTCCGGAAGAACCATCCCGATCCAGGATGCTCCAGCTAAAGGCCGAGGCATACCTATTGGGAAATGAAAGATGCCGTGAAGGCCGCACTACGGGCATCGATGAGATGCAGCACGTACATACCGGCATCCAATGAGCGGATATCGATCCTGTTCCCATCCGGGCCGAATCGGCCTTGGAGCACGCTGCGGCCCTGGGCATCGATGGCCTGGTACTGCATGGGGTAGGACAGTCCTTCCGGGACCTGCACCACCAGATCTTCCGAGGTGGGCACGGGGTACAGGTGCAAGTGCGCACGGGCCACATGGTCGTTGATGTCCGTGGTCAATGGCGCGGCCGTGAAGGCCCAGAGCTCGCGCCCTTGCAACTCATTGGTGGCCGCGAAGAAGACCAGCTCGCCCGCCCGCACCGGCAGGCCGGGTAGCGAGCCGTCGCCGAAGCTGTTGATGGTCAGTCGGTAGGTGCCACCGTTGGAGCCATCGCTTATCCACAGCTCAGGGATGGTGTTGCCCAGATTGGCGTTCACCGCATCGAAGAGCAGATGATCGCCCATCGGAAGGGACCAGGTCGCGTTGTTGATGAACCCGTCAGCGGGACCTGGGTACAGATCCTTCACCAATTGGGTGCCGGCCGCCGTACCATCGGTTCGCCATAGTTCCTCGCCGCTCATTCCATCATTGCCACGGAAGTAGAGGATGCCGTTGGCCTCCTGGAAATAGGTGCCGTCCCAGAGCACGCCATCCTCCGCGCCTGGCCGGATGTCCGCGATCAGTTGCGTACCCGCCGAGGTGCCATCGCTCTTCCACAGCTCCCGGCCTGCGTTCAGCGCCAGCATGTCGTCCGTGTACACCAGCACATCGCCAAGTGCGATCAGCCCGTGCGGATCATGCACCTCCGTTACGCTGTGGGTACCCTGTTCCGTGCCGTCGCTCACCCACAATTCGGGGGTGCCATTCACCAGTGCCGGAAAGAAGAGGAGTCCGTTCACGATGGTGATGTCGCGGATATCGGAGCCCCCTGCACCGGGGTTGATGTCGCGCACGCGCACCGTGCCGGCCTCCGTGCCGTCGGTCTTGTACAGTTCATTGTCGTATCCCACGCTGTTCGCAGTAAAGAAGAGCGTGTCGTTGTACGTGATGAAGTGCGGGTCCCAGAAGTCGCTGCTGTTCTGCGCTTCGGTGTGGATGTCCTTGACCAGCACCGTGCCTGCCACCGTGCCGTCGCTGCGCCATAGCTCGCGCCCCAGGCCGGCATCGCTCCCAAGGAAGTACAGCACGCCCTGATGCACGAAGAATGTGTTCGGCTCAATGCCCGCACTGTTCAGTGGCTCGAAGGCATGCAGGAGCGTGGTTCCCGCCATGGTGCCGTTGGTGACCCACAGCTCATCCACCGGCCCTGCTCCGTTCACCGCAAAGAGAAGGGATCCGTTCAGTCCCACGAGCCCGTTCTCCATGATCGCACCAATGGTGGGGAAGCTTATTACGGTGGTCGTTCCCAGTGTGGTGCCGTCGCTCACCCATAGCTTGCGACCTATCTCCGATGTGCAGTACAGCGATGCGCCCACCGGCACCAGGTCGCGCGGGTCGCTGTGTGCCGGCCCGGGCAGCAGGTCTTTCAACAGCAGCGTGCCTGCGGTGGTGCCATCGCTCGTCCACAATTCGGTACCCTGTGCGTCGGTCCGCGCAGTAAAGGCGACCCCCGCTCCGAACGGCGTTATCCATTCCGGGTCGCTGCTTTCCAGGAAGGCGGTATTGATGTTGCGCACCAGGTAGGGAACCTGGCCTTGGGCGGTTCCCCCGAACAGGGCGGGAAGGAGCAGGAAGAGGCAGCGGATATGCATAGGACGGAACAGGTGGCGGGCAAGTTAGGGTTTGCCTCGTGGGCTTTCGGCCGCAACCACATGGTAAGGACCACGACTGCAACCTCACCAAGTCCGACGCTGCACCCTCCTCACTCCCGGCC
>JAHEFL010000327.1 GCA_024640205.1 Flavobacteriales bacterium
GTGGATCAGGCCATCCTGCGTATCGGCGCGATCGGCGTGCCCATCTATCCCACCAGTAGCGCGGAGGACTACGCATACGTGTTGGAGCACTCGGGAACGCGCATCATCTTCAGCAGCAATGCGGACATCCATGCCAAAGCCCTGGCCGCCAAACCGACCTGCCCACAACTATTCGAGCTATTCACTTTCGACCGGGTGGAGGGAGCGCGGCATTGGAGCGAGGTTCCTGCCCTGGCCCGGGAGGAGGACCGCGCCACCTTGGAACAGTACAAGGCACAGGTGAAGTTGGATGACCTGGCCACCATCATCTACACCAGTGGTACCACCGGCCGGCCCAAGGGCGTGATGTTGACACACGGCAACATCCTCAGCAATGTGGTGGCCAGCGCCACGCGCTTCCCGGTGGATCAGAATGCGCGCTGCATCAGCTTCCTTCCGCTCTCGCACATCTACGAGCGCATGCTCATGTACCTCTATCTGTACATGGGCGTCAGCATCCATTTCCAGGAAACGCTGGATGACCTGGGTGACCGCATCCGCGAGGTGGCACCGGACGTCTTTACGGCCGTTCCCCGGCTGCTCGAGAAGATCTACGCCAAGATCGTGGCGAAAGGCGATGCGCTGACGGGGATCAAGCGCTTCCTCTTTTTCTGGGCCCTGGACCTGGGGCACCGCTACGATGTGCACGGACGCAGCAAGTGGTACGACATGCAATTGGCGCTGGCACGAAAGCTCATCTTCAGCAAATGGCAGACGGCGCTGGGTGGCAAGACCCGGGTTGTAGCCAGCGGCAGTGCGGCCCTGCAGCCTCGTCTGGCACGGGTATTCAACGCGGCCGGCATCCCGGTGATGGAAGGCTACGGCCTCACGGAATCATCCCCGGTGATCAGCGTGAACGACCTTCGGCATGATGGCCTTCGTTTCGGTACGGTGGGGCGGCCCATACCCGGTGTGGAAGTGAAGATCGCTGCCGATGGCGAGATCCTGGCCAAGGGCCCGAACATCATGATCGGGTACTACAAGGACGAGGAGATGACCCGCCAGACCATCGATGCGGAAGGCTTTCTGCACACCGGCGACATCGGGGAGTTCACCGAGGAAGGATTCCTGCGCATCACGGACCGCAAGAAGGAGATCTTCAAGACCAGCGGCGGCAAGTACGTGGCACCCCAGGTGATGGAGAACAAGCTGAAGGCTTCCCGCTTCATCGAGCAGGTGATGGTGATCGGCGAGAACCGGAAATTCCCCGCTGCGCTCATCGTACCCGAATTCGGGTTCCTGAAGGACTGGTGTACACGCAAAGGCATTCCGTTCGAGAGCCCCGAACAGGTGATCACGGACAAGCGCGTGAATGACCGGATCTTCCGCGAAGTGGAAGCGGCGAACCAAGGCCTTGGACATTGGGAACAGGTGAAGAAGATCACGCTGCTCGCAGAGGAATGGTCCATCGATGGGGGCGAACTGACACCCACGATGAAACTACGCCGAAAGCCCATCCTGGCGAAGTATGCTACGGTGGTGGACGCGCTCTACGGCGAGGGCTGAGGGACCGATCCAACTACATTTACGGGCCGTTAACCCATTGTTGCCATGAAGTTCCTTTCCGCGTGCCTTATCGTGTTTTCCATGCTACTCCAATCCTGTTCCAAGGAGCCCGGTGAAGGTGGCCGGGCCGAGATACAGGGGAAGGTGATGGAGCAACGGTACAACAACAACACCCAGCAACCGGTGGGGTCGCCCTACGCGAAGGCGGAACAGAGGGTGTACATCATCTATGGGGATGGTGAATTCCATGATGATGATGTGCGCACCGGGCCTGACGGTCGCTTCCGCTTCCCCTGGCTTCGAAAGGGGGATTACACCGTGTACACCATCTCCGAGTGCGGACAATATTCTGGCTGCACGATCTCCGTTTCTGCAAATGCGAGCATAAGCGATCGCAAGGAACTGGTCGATGTAGGCGACCTCCTCATCCAGCAATGGTGATACGCAGATCCCTTGTTGCTCTGCTAGTGCTAGGCTGCACGCTTTGGGGCACCGCCCAGGAGTCGCAGCTCCGCCCTCGGCAGGAGGAGGAGCTCTGGCTCAGCGTAGGCGTCGGTGGGCGCCTTCCGAAATTCATGAAGGATCCCTTGGGCGATCAGTACAAGAAATTCAAAGTGTCAGGTGAACTGGGCTATCGGTCGGCCGATAATTTCTTCGCAGGAAGGCAGCTCTACGGCGATGCCTCCCTGCGCTACAAAGTGAGCGACCTCATCAGCCTGGGTGCTGAATACCGCTACGCCTATCGTACCGACGGTGCGGATCGCCAACGGCTCGGCTTCCAGGGCTATCTCAGCAAGACGATCGGTCGCGTGGACCTTGGCTACCGACTTACGTTCCAGCGGGCCTATGAGTTCCCGGACCGGACCCGCGATCAACTCCGCAACCGCATCAGCGTGGACTACAACTTCCCGAAATGGAAATTGGACCCGGAGTTCAGCGTGGAATTCTTCACCGATACCGACGATCCGCGCGGTTGGAACCACATCGGAACCCGTTGGAAACTCGGTACCAAATGGACGCCATGGAAAGGCCATTCCTTCGGTCCGGCGATCGTATACGACCGGGATGCCATGGTGGCCTGGCCGGTGAACCGCTTGATCTGGTCCCTGGACTACAGCATCGCACTGCGCCGGCTGTAACGACCTTTGTGTGCAGCAACGCACGATGCAACGGATCCTCATCTTCCTAGCCATCTTCCTCGCGGCAGTGTTCGCTGGCTACCTCATCCTGCGCCCACCGGACGTGCTGCCGGTGTACCATCCCAACCAACTGGATCAGCGATTGGTGGATGCTTCCGTGAAAGGCAAGCAGGGCGAACATCACATTGCGGACTTCAAGCTCACGGACCAGACCGGCAATGCCTTTACGTTGGCGGATGTCGGTGAACGGATCATCGTCGCGGATTTCTTCTTCACCACCTGCGCCACCATCTGCCCGAAGATGACCGGACAATTGGCCCGTGTGCAGGAGCATTATCGCGACGAGGACCGCTTGATGCTACTCTCCTACTCCGTGACGCCGGAGATCGATTCCGTGGAGGTGCTTGCCGCCTACGCCGACGAGAAGGGTGCGGACCCCAGGCGATGGCGCTTCCTCACCGGACCGCGCAAGGAGATCTATGATCTGGCACGCCGGAGCTATTTCGCTGCGCTCGATGAAGGCGATGGCGGTCCGAACGACTTCGTACACACCGAGAACTTCGTGCTCGTGGACCCGCAGCGACGCATCCGGGGCTTTTACGACGGCACCTCCACCACCGATGTGGACCGCCTGATCGGCGATATCCAAAAGTTGCTCAAGGA
>JAHEFL010000328.1 GCA_024640205.1 Flavobacteriales bacterium
CTACCAGCGAATGGCGTTCGACCAGAATGGAGAAGGGCGCGGTTCCACCGGTCGTGGTCACTTCGAACGAGAGCGGGAAGTAAGTGATCGGCTGGAAACATCCCACGTCGTTGGTCAGTTCCGTGCTGATGGCGCACTGGGCCTGCAGGCCACTCCAGGGCAACAGGAGAAGAAGCAACCAGCAGGTGCGCATTGCGTGGTGGGAGTTGGTAGGAAGACGATCAGCAGGTCGGGTGGTTGTCGCTCCCGACGGAGGAAGAAAGGTAGCTCATCTTCCGATACTACTTGCCGCATTTTGATCGATGTGCGCTTCCATAATTACGACTCAGGCCTGCGTGCTTCTTACCTTATCTAACCACCACCAACCTGCTGATCGTTCGACCATCCATCACCAAACGAACGGTGTAGAGCCCGCTTGGTAGTGCGCTGATATCGACCCGTTCGCCCGGCACCACCTTGTAAGGGAACACCATCCGGCGACCGGCCATGTCCAGCAGGTGCAGGTAAGCAGGTCCGATCTGTTGCGGGAAATTCAGGGTGAATGCGTTCTGAGCCGGATTGGGCTGCAGGACCAGCTCAGCAGGGCTCATGGGCTCAACAATGCCGGTGGTGCAGATCTGGTTCCGCTGGCGAAAGAGCGCGGTTGTAGATGAACACCTCATCCAGCACATGGTCCACACCAGGGTTGTCCACCCGGCCCATCTTCAGTGGGGCCGTCACATCAGGCAGGTTCACGGGCAGCGCGTCGGTTCCCACATGGACGCCATTCACGAAGAAATCATACTGATCACCCTGTTTGGTCACCGCCACATGGTAAAAGGTGTCGAGCCCGAAGGACTGCGTACCCGATGAACACCATAGACCTCCGACAAGGCCAGGACCGTTCACATGGAAGGAGAGCGAGTCCGTGTTCATGGCAAAGAACCATTTCTCCAGGCTCTGCCCCGGCCCCACATCCTTGCCCACCAAGGTATAGTAGGTCGCGGGGGCGCTGCGGAGCTTTACCCACAGGGCAAGGGTGGCATCGTCCACCAGGTCGAATTCATTGCCTGTGGGATCGCCACAGTCGATGTGGTCATCGCTGAACCCATAGCCCATGGAACACATGCCCGATTCCGGAACCGGGCCGTTCACGACCCCGTCGAATCCGTTCATGCTCGCGTCATCGGCGTTCCCGTCCAAGGGGTAATAGGCTTGCAGACTGTCCGTGGGGTATTGGGCCGTAGCGGTGGTCGAAATAAAAATGACCAGCGCGTAGAGTACCTTCTTTTTCATCGGTGTGGAATTTTAGGTACCGTGCACCTGGGTGCCCGTGCGGGCATCAGCGCGATCCACAAGGTACGTCACTAGTGGTTGCCAACGAGGACGATCTCCCTAATGCGCCACCACCAAGCGCGCCACGCGCATATCTGTGGTGGTGCGTATACGCACTTGGTACACCCCGGGACTCAAGGCAGAACTATCCATGACCGGATCGGTGCCAAATGTGTGGTCGGCAGCTTGCAGCAGAAGCACCTGTTGTCCCAGCTCATTGAACACCTGGACATCGAGGATGCGCTCACCGGCATCGGCGGTCCTTAGGGTGAACTGGTCCGATGCAGGGTTCGGGGACAGGATCAACGCATCGTGTGGCATCCGTTCATCCTGCACGGATACCGGATCACAGATGGCGTACATGCCTGGTCCAGGTGAAAGCTGCATCTCCGCTGTGGTCCAAGAGAGAAAGGGGCCGGTGAACAGATCCAACGGCGTAGCAATGATGGAGGCCGGTTGGCTGCTAAAAGTTGCGCCACCTGAGCAGGGACCTGAGAACCCCAAGCCATCGGTCCGTGCCACGAATGATGCGGGCCAGGGGACGTCCCATTCAATGATCAGACTATCCGGTGCGGTATGCCCAGCGAATAAGAATGCGGTATCCGCAGATGCTGCGACGTGGTAGTGATACTGGAATTGATCATCATTGTACAGGGTATTCGCCCATCGCAAGGAGCCATCCTCGTTCAAGCGCACCGCCAGTACCCTGGATGCCAACCCCGGTACCGCCCCCCCGAACAACCGCCCATCGCCAGGGATGCGCACCACATCGCTGATAAACCAGTTCGGTTCTCCGATGTAGGTATAGCTCATGGTGTTCTCCGGAATGCCGGCCTCGTCGGTTTCTATTCGCAGTAGCGACCCGCCCTTCGCGAATACATGGTAACCAATACCGTCCTCGGAGATCGCCAGCGGCCACAAGAAGTATGGCACCGGTTCCGTATACCCCACCGCCAGTACCGGATCACCATCCGGGGAAAAGCGCGCCATCCAAAGTCTTTCGCTGGGCTGTGTGGACCTGCAGAGCACGAGTATGTCGCCATTTTCGGTAAGGTTCAAGGCCCCGGCGCTTACATTAAAAGAAGGCGTACTGATCAGCTCGCTCCACACCATCGCGCCGGAGGCATCCAGCCGGGCGAGGAAAGACACGTAGCCCAGATCCAGACAGGAAATATCCCCCAATACCACGAGATCCCCATTCTCCGCCTCTACGATATTCCAGGGATAAATTTCCTGGCAAATGGTATCCGGATCTTGGGTCTGCCAACTCCACAGGAATTCGCCATCACCGTTCACTTTGGACAGGAACATTTCATGGTTCCCATACCCACCGATCACCGTGCCTCCATCGCTGGTCAGGGCCATCCCCGCGGGAGTTATGTACGCAAAGCCATTCTCAGCAGAGAACTGCTTGCTCCATACCATCCCGCCCTCCGGGTCCAGCTTGCTCAGGTGGCCGAGCATCTTGTAATTCTCGTAGTCGTATAGTTGGCAGAGGACATGGGTCATGCCTTCTTCGTCCACCTGCACATCAATATTCCTGGAGGCAAAGGCAGTGGACTTCAGTTGCCAGGTATTCTGGGAAAAGACCGCCACGCAACTGAACACGTGGAACAGGAGGGCAAGGGCGCGCAGAAGGTTTCCCATGGGGTATGGTTTGGATACCCCAAGGTAGCGCGCGGATCGATCCTTTGTACAGCCGCTGGATAGGCCACTTTGATCAGGCGCTTCCTGCCTAATGCGCCACCACCAACCTCCCCGTCGCCAGCACGGTGACCGGGCCGTACGCCTGCACCAAATAAAGGCCCGTGGCGAGCGAACTGGTCTCCACATAGATACGTTCGCTGCGGGTAGGGCTCACCGGCTTCAGCGCGATGCGTTTTCCGGTAAGGTCATAGAGGGCGAGTGCCGTGGTGCCTTCCGGCAGCGTGATCCAACTGCCCGCATCCGCGGGTTGTGGGTAGCTGCTGAGCGCCTGCACGGCTGCATGCTCCTCCACGCTCAGCGTACCGTCC
>JAHEFL010000017.1 GCA_024640205.1 Flavobacteriales bacterium
TCATCCCGTCAGGATGGGCAGCGTTCACGTTCTGCAGGTTGTAAGAGAAAATGTCATACCCGAACGCCCGGTCCTTGCGCTTCATCTGCGCACCGGTACGCAGGACCAGGATGGGCTGGAAACCTTCGGGCGTCTCTGTTTGGAGGATCCGGTAGCTCGCTCCTGCACGTGCGCTTGTCTCCTCCTCGCGCAGCGCACTGTACCAGCGGTGGTTCTCCAGTCGATCGATCGCGTTGAAGCGGTATTCGTCCTCCGGATCTTCCGGTTGGTACAGGTATACCAGTTGCCTGCGGTCCGGCTCGTTGGAATTGGCCTCGCTCATCGATCCGCTCCAATCCACCACCAGCCTGTCCTGTATGCCGAAGCGGTGCGCTCCGAAGACCTGGTTGGTGGTCAGGGCATTCTGTCGGAAGGTGTAGCGACGGGCGTACACATTATCCTCGTAGTCGAAGTGTTCGCCGTAGTTAATTCGGTGCTCGTCCGAGGAGATGTTCACGTACAGGCCGGTATATCCCACGGTATGGTTCCGACCGATGTCCAACGAAATGGTCCCCAAGGCCGAGGATTGGGTGTTGAACTGCCAGCTTTCCACGTCGTAGTCAATGAGCGCTGTGTTCGCAGTGTTCACGATGCGCACCTGGCCATCCATGTAGCGGTGCTCGTTGCGGTAATTCGCCGTGCCGTTGACGTTCAAGGCTATCCCTTCCCCAAGTGCGATGCGGGTGCCACCGAACAGACCGAAATTCAGGTCCGGCTTCGCTTTTCCGAAGGTGGGTGAGAAGTTGGCGGGGAAAGGTGATGTTTCACCACCGATCGTGCTGCCCTGGGCTAGAACGCCTGGAGGAATTGAACGAGTACCATCGTCTTTGCCCCAGAAGTCCGAACCACCGCCATTGTATGAGCGAAAATCCTTGAAGGTACTGGCCGTGTTCATACCACCACCCAGACTTATCTGAAGGGTGCTCTCCCCCGTTGCGCGCTTCGTGGCGATGTCCACGGCACCACCCGAAAAATCACCGTAGAGATCAGGGGAGAACGCCTTCGTCACCTGGATGCTCTCGATGACGTTCGTCGGGAAGATGTCCAATGGCGGCACCTTCGAATCGGGGTCCGGGGAGGGCAGGGGAAGACCGTTCAAATAGGCGGAGTTATACCGATCGTTCAAACCACGAACCACCAGGTAGCGACCTCCGACGGTACTGAGTCCTACGATCTTCTGCACTCCTTCGGCCGCATCGTTAGCACCTTTCTTCTTCAGTTCCTGCGCACCGATGTTCTGCACCAGCGCGGTCGATTCCTTCCGTTCCATCAGAAGCACACCTTCGGACTCGCGATCGCGCACTTGCACGACCTCGAATTCCGCGATATCGATACCCTGGGTCTTGAGTTCGATGTTCACTGTTACGGTCCCGTTGGCAACCACGGTCACAGAGCGCTCTTCGGGAAGGAATCCGATGAAGCTGACCACCAACTTGTGCGTTCCTGGCTCTGCCTGGAAACTGAATTTCCCATCGAGATCGGTGGTCCCGCCTGTGGTGGTCCCTTGCAAGGCGACATTGACAAAGGGCATGGGTTGCACCTTGTCGCCTTCCTGGCCTGTGATCGTCCCGCTGATGGTACCCTTCTGGGCCATTCCGGCCAGGGTGAGGAGCGACAGGAATAATGCGATGTGGATCTTGATCATTTGCAGTTGCTAGGGCATGTACCGCCGTTCGCGCTGCAAAGGTCCGGGACCATCATTAGTGGGGTCTTTCCCCCATGTTAAGCCATCGTTTCCCGCGTTAACGGGATCTTACCTTTCCGTTAACCGCATCCTCCAGGAACCACCATTTCGGCGCCCCCTTGTGGCCTTTCACGTCCTTCCACATTTCCACCAATCGGTCCTGCAGCAGGGAAGTGGCTTCCTCCACGGAGTCCGCGACCAGAACGAATTCAAGTTCCTCGCGCCCGATGGTCCCTTCCTCCACCATGAGTTCCACCTGAGCCAACATGGGTTTCCAGTAGTCCTTGCCATAGAGCAGGATGGGAAAATCCTTGAGCTTGCCGGTCTGGATCAGGGTCACCGTTTCGAACAGCTCGTCCATGGTGCCAGCGCCGCCGGGCATCACCACGAATGCAATGCTGTACTTGAGCAGCAGCACCTTCCGCACAAAGAAACGGTCGAAGGTGAGACTGACATCCAGGTACGGGTTCGCGTACTGTTCCTCCGGCAGCACGATGTTGCATCCCACGCTGCGCGCACCCACGTCGCGCGCTCCGCGATTGGCGGCTTCCATAATGCCCGGACCGCCACCGGTCATGATGGTGAACCCCACCCTTCCAATGCGAGCGGAAAGCTCCCGTGCTGCTTGATAGTACGGATGATCCTCCTTGAACCTGGCACTTCCGAAGAACGTGACGCAAGGCCCGACGAAATGCAATTTCCGGAAACCATATACAAACTCCTGGGCGATACGAACAATACTAACGAACTCCAACCACCGGGAGCGCGGCCCCTCCAGGAAACGCAGGTCGATGAGATACTTCTTGCCGGGGGATGCCATGGGGCGCGAAGGTAGAAGGCCGCACCATCATGGATCCCCAGGTCCGAGCTCGAAGCGAACGGGAACGGAGCACAAGTCCACCGCCTGACGGACCTGCTGCTGGTCGGTCACTCACAAATGACCAATAGTCTGGTGATCGACAATTCTCCTTTGGTCAGTCGAACTCCGTACATCCCTGCGTTCAAGGTTCCAAGATCCAACACTTCGTATGCGCTTCGGATCCTGCTGCTCAAAACCTCCCTTCCCGCGGGATCGATGACGGCTACATCAGAGCCGACCAGATCATCCTGTACGTGCAGACGGACCATGTCAAAGGCAGGGTTCGGTGATACGGTCATTGAAGCGTTGATCGCAACTTCATCCGTACCAGTGGAGAGTGCGTTATAGAGGTCGGAGATCTCCGTGGGTGTAAGCACACGCTCCCAGATGCCGATATCGTCGATGGCACCGAGGAAATTCCCGGTGCTGATCCCTTTTCCAATGTAAAGTGGCATATTCAGCGTCGCAGCTAGCGTGTAGGGACTGGTCCCCGAGGATTGGAACGCACCGTTCTTGTACCATTCCATTTCTCCACCGTCGTACGTTCCAACGTAGTGGTCCCAATTGTTCAGGGTATGCGGGCAGTTGATGTAGGTCCAGGCCGAGCCCTGCATGGTAGTGCCGAATACTTCATTGGAACTGCCTTGGATGATCGAGATGAAATTGCCCGAGGCACCGGTGCCGGTCATCATCACTATCCCAGCCAATGGCTGTGCCTGCTTATTGATCCAGACCGAATAGGTGAACGAACCGGAATAGCTCAGAGAAAAGGTCGGTGACGCCACGGACATGTAGGAGGACGTGCCATTGAAGCTTGCCGCGGAATTGGCCGTGCCGAAGCGATCGTCCAAGAAGGTTGCACCATTATTCGTGGCATCGTTCCCCGTGCCGCTCAGATCATTCCCGTTCCCATTGAACGGATACCAGGCCACCAGTCCATCCGTGGGCACATAGTCCGGCACCTGGGCCATGGCGGTTGTAAAGCACAGAAATAGGGTTACTATGAGTATCATTCGTTCCATGTCGCGCGGATTTGAACGGACAATGTAGAGCCTATGGGGGAACGTGCCAGTGCCAACCGGTCCATGGGCAGTTGCCCGGATCAAGTCGGTGCCGCCTGGGATCGCTAAAGTTCTGTTAATACCGGCCGCTCCTTCTGTAATTGTTCTACGTTCGCACCCGCTAAGCTCGAGCAGCTCCATGAGGCATCTTAGGCATAAAGGATCCATACTGGCATTCTTGTTCATCCTGGGCCTGCAGTTCTGCTTTCCACCGATCGCTCGAGCCGGAGGGACCGCCTTAGTTGCGGAAATGGTGGAGTTGGTCGAGGAATGTCCGGAGTTTGTTCCTGGCCTCGATCACGGTGCTGAGGTTTTCTCGCTTCATGCATCTCTTGAGGTGGTTGATCAACATTGGGGTACCCTGGCGATCAAAGCCATCGGTGGTATCGACCGTGTGGGACCGACCCTCGTAGCAGTTTCAGGGCTGCAGCCCTCGGCTCCTTAGGCTCATTATACTCCGGACTTGTTCCGGTCGGAGCGAGGTATCATCCGTGCCTTACCTCCCGATGCGTGCTGTCCCATTGACAGGTTGATGCATCACCCTTTGAACCTACGGCCTCCAAGGCCATGTTCTTCAGGAGCGCTCAGCGTTCCGCAATTCAGCATATCCATTCTCTCATGTTCCTTTTCACGAGCAATAAAGCCCTAAGAGTTGCTGCTGTCGATCATCCGACAACCCTGGTCGGTCTTAGGTCGGTTTTTCCCTTGTCGCTCACGCGGCACGTTCGCGGTCCAGTATCCGTCTTCATTAAGAGCGCATCGATCGCATTGATGATCGGACCGGTTCTCTCGGGATGCGGGACACATGAAGAAGGGGAGCATCTTGGACATGCCCAGGGCCGCTATCCTGCTACTCGACCGCTGCGTAGCGATACTGTTTCGCAACGTGATTTCGTATGCCAGATCCGTTCCTCACAGCATATCGAACTACAGGCCTTGGAGAAGGGCTACATGCAGGATATTTATGTGGACGAGGGTCAGTTCGTGAAGGAAGGTCAGCTGATGTTCCGGATCAAACCCATTCTCTACCAGGCAGAGGTTGAGCGAGCTGCTGCTGAAGCTGAGTTCGCACTGATCGAGTTCCGCAACACGAAGGCCCTTGCCGATAGCAATGTGGTATCGCCCAACGAGTTGGCCATGGCCAAGGCGCGGTATGATAAGGCCAAGGCTGAACTGGACGTGGCACAGGCCCACTTGGGGTTCACGGAGATACGTGCACCTTTTAACGGGATCATGGATCGATTCCACGTGCGAAAAGGAAGCCTTGTGGACGAGGGGGAGATCTTGACCGAACTATCGGATAACAGCTCCATGTGGGTCTACTTCAATGTACCTGAGGCGGAATATCTGGCCTATATGAAGAATGCGAAAGCCGATCAAGGGACCGAGGTCCACCTGCTCCTGGCGAACGGGGAGCGGTTCCCATTTCCGGGAAAGATCACGGCTATTGAGGCCGATTTCGATAACCACACGGGCAATATCGCTTTCCGCGCCACTTTCCCGAACCCGGATGGTCTCCTGCGACATGGTGAAACAGGCAACATCCTCATGGGGTCGCAGCTGAAGGATGTGCTGATGATCCCGCAGAAGGCCACGTTCGAGGTTCTGGATCACCGCTACGTATTCGTGATCGATAAGGACAGTGTGTTGCACAGCACCCGCATACAGATCGGGGCGGAGCTACAACACGTGTTCATAGTAAGCGAAGGACTGAAGGAGGATGATCGCATCCTGCTCGAAGGCCTCAGGAAAGTCAAGGATGGGGGGAAAGTGGACTATCATTTCGTGGCACCTGACTCCGTGCTGAAGAACCTGACACTTCACGCCGAGTGAGCCCGACCCGATACTGAGAGCCATGTTCAAGAACTTCATCCAACGGCCTGTTCTGGCCATCGTTATTTCGGTGCTCATCGTATTCGTGGGTGGGCTTGCCATCAAACAACTACCCACCTCGCAGTTCCCTGAGATCGCACCGACCACGGTCAATATTTTCGTTTCCTTCCCTGGTTCCAGCGCTGATGTGCTCACCCGTTCCACCTTGATCCAACTGGAGACAGCGATCAACGGGGTACAGGGAATGCGCTACATCGCCTCCGATGCCACCAGCGCAGGCGAGGGGACCATCCGCGTCATATTCGAGCCGGGCACGGATCCGAACGAAGCAGTGGTACGCGTGAAGACCCGCGTGGACCAGGTGATGCCCAACCTGCCACCGCTCGTACAACGCGAAGGTGTCATCATCACCCCCGTGCAACCGAGCATGCTCTTGTATGTCAACCTCTACGGGAACAACGAGGACGCCGATGAGCTTTTCCTGTACAACTATGCCTATACCCAGCTGATCCCGGAGATCCAGCGGATACCGGGTGTGGCGCAGGCGCAGATCCTCGGAAGCCGCATCTATGCCATGCGGGTTTGGATGAAACCGGACCGCATGCGCGCTTATAAGATCTCCGCAGAGGAGGTGATGAAGGCCATGGAGGAACAGAGCCTGATCGCCAGGCCGGGTCGCCTTGGTCAAAGCTCAGGTATCAACGCCCAGGCGTTGGAGTACGTGTTGGTCTATCAAGGCCAATTCAATGAACCGGAGCAATACGAGAAGATCATCATACGTGCGAACGAGGAAGGGGAGATGATCACTTTGAAGGATGTTGCTGATGTGGAATTGGGCAGTGCCTTCTTCGACATTTATTCCAACCTGGATGGTAAGCCGTCCGCTTCCATCGTGCTGAAGCAGACGCTGGGTAGCAACGCGAGCGATGTGATCGCACAGGTGAAGCAGAAACTGGAGGAGTTGTCCGAATTCATGCCGCCCGGAGTGGAGTACAAGGTGAGCTATGACGTTTCCACATTCCTGGATGCTTCCATCGAACAAGTGATGCACACCCTTCGCGATGCCTTTATTCTGGTGGCGTTGGTGGTCTTCATATTCCTGGGCGACTGGCGCTCTACGCTCATCCCTATCCTCGCCGTACCGGTATCCCTCATCGGTGCCTTCTTCGTCATGCAGATGTTCGGGTTGTCCATTAACCTGATCACGCTTTTTGCGCTGGTGCTCGCGATCGGTATCGTGGTGGACAATGCGATCGTCGTGGTGGAAGCCGTTCATGCGAAGATGGAATCCAACCATCAACTCACACCTTATTTAGCCGTGAAAGAGGTGATGGGCGAGATCGGAGGGGCCATCATTGCGATCACGCTGGTGATGGTCTCGGTGTTCATCCCCATTTCCTTCATGACCGGACCGGTGGGCGTTTTCTACAGGCAGTTCTCCATCACCATGGCCGGTGCCATCATCATATCGGCGATCGTGGCGCTCACGCTGACGCCGGTGCTGTGCGCCATGCTCATGAAGCCGCACAATGGTGGGCACAGGAAGAAGTCCATCATGGACCGGATGATCGACGCCTTCAACCGGTGGTTCGAAAGGCTTACAGGACGCTATGTTGCCGTCCTCAACCGGGTCGCCGCACGGCGCATGATCACCTTTGGTTCGCTGATCGCGTTCATTGTTGGCATCTGGCTCACGGGTCGTGTGCTGCCTGAAGGATTCATTCCCAGCGAGGACCAGGGTACCATCTATGCCATTGTCCAGACCCCACCGGGTTCCACTCTGGAGACCACCAATGCGGTGGCGCGAGAATTACAGACCATCTGCGAAGAGATCCCCGAAGTGGCTTCCGTCTCATCCCTGGCGGGTTATGAGATCATGACCGAGGGTAGGGGATCCAACGCCGGGACCTGCTTGATCGACCTGAAGCCTTGGCACGAGCGGGAAAAGGATGTGAACGAGGTGATGGAAGAACTGGAGGAGAAGACCAAGGACCTTGGCGCTGTGATCGAATATTTCGAACCACCTGCGGTACCTGGTTTCGGTTCATCGGGCGGTTTTTCGTTGCGCATGATCGACAAAACGAACGGTACCGACTACCACGAGTTCGAGCGGATCAACAACGGGTTCATGAATGCGCTGAGGGATCGCAAGGAACTTACAGGGCTGTTCACCTTCTACGCGGCCAATTACCCACAGTATGAGATGATCATCGATAACAAGCTTGCCATGCAGAAGGGGGTGTCCATCGGCAAGGCGGTGGAGAACCTGAACATCCTGATCGGGAGCACCTACGAGCAGGGCTTCATTCGCTTCGGTCGATTCTTCAAGGTATTCGCGCAGGCCGGTCCGGAATACAGGCGCTATCCGACCGACCTCACTAATCTCTTCGTTAAGAACGAAGAGGGGGAGATGGTCCCGTACTCCTCGTTCATGCGGTTCGAAAAACGCCTGGGGCCGAACGAGATCACACGGTACAATCTCTACAATTCGGCCACCATTCGGGGTCTTCCTTCAGCGGGTTTCACCAGCGGTGATGCGATCAAAGCGATCCAGGAAGTAGCGAAGGATACCCTTCCGCGCGGATATGATATCGCGTGGGAAGGTCTTTCATACGACGAGGCCCGACGTGGGAATGAGGCCATTTACATCTTCCTGGTCGTGCTGATCTTCGTTTACCTCGTTCTGGCAGCCCAGTATGAGAGCTTCGTGCTTCCATTGGTGGTGATCCTCTCGCTTCCTGTGGGTGTGCTCGGATCCTTCCTCATGTTGAAGGTGATGGGCCTTGCCAATGATGTCTACGCGCAGATCGGCATCATCATGCTGATCGGTCTATTGGGAAAGAATGCGGTGCTGATCGTGGAATTCGCGGTGCAGAAGCAGCGCGCCGGCGCCACGGTGCTGGAGGCCACGATCGAGGGGGCGAAGGCCCGGTTCCGCCCGATCCTCATGACCTCTTTCGCGTTCGTCGCTGGACTCATCCCCTTGGTCGTAGCATCCGGTGCGGGTGCCATCGGTAACCGGACGATCGGCTCCTCGGCGCTCGGTGGAATGCTCGTGGGGACCCTCATCGGTGTATTGGTTATTCCCGGGCTGTACTACGTCTTCGCCGACCTCATCAAGAACCGCAAGATGATCGATGTTGAATCCATGGAGCCCATTTCCGAGCAGATGGTGCGCAATGCCGAGGAGGAAAGCTCCTCGCGTGAGCTCATCCGTGACCTGAGATCACGCCTGAAGGATATGCTTGGAAAAGAGAAAGGAGGTAATAAAGAACAGGACGAAGCATGAGCCGATCGACATATCAATTGACCACGGTCGGCTTGCTGGCCGCCATGGTGCTCGTATCCTGTGTGCCTTCCATGAAGGTGCGTGAGGTACAGCACAATGCTCCGCTGACCTACGCGGGCAGCGAGGATACCACCGATGTGGCTTCGGTCCCGTGGGAAGCGTTCTTTACGGACCCGGACCTGCGTTCACTCATAGACAGTGCATTGGCGAACAACCAGGAGCTGAACATCATGGTGCAGGAGATCGAGCTTGCGCGGAATGAAGCGCGTGCACGCAAAGGGGAGTATCTGCCTTTCGTGGATATCGGCGCCGCTGCAGATCTGGAGAAGGTGGGGGAGTTCACCCGCAACGGTGCAGTGGAACACAACCTGCCCATAGCAGAGGAACGTGCTTTCCCGGAGCCCCTGCCGAACCTTACCCTGGCTGCGCGCGCATCCTGGGAGGTGGACGTTTGGAAGCGACTTCGCAACGTGAAGAAGGCCGCCGTGATGCGCTACCTGGGCACCATGGAAGGGAGGAATTTCATGACCACCCAGCTGGTTGCTGAGATCGCCGATTCGTACTATGAACTGATGGCACTGGACAACCAGCTGGAGATCCTCCGGAACAACATCGCCATTCAGAAGGATGCACTGGAAGTCGTGAAACTGGAGAAGCAGGCTGCCAAGGTCACCGAACTGGCCGTGCGACGATTCGAGGCCGAGGTGCTGAAGAACCGGAGCATCCAATTCGTGATCCAGCAGCGCATCACGGAAATGGAGAACCGGATCAATTTCCTCGTGGGGCGATATCCGCAGCCCGTTGTGCGCAATTCAGCTTCATTCTCAACCCTGGTCGTGGACAGCATCTATACAGGGTTGCCGGCACAATTGCTATCGTACCGGCCGGATGTGCGCCGGGCTGAGTTGGAGCTGGAAGCGGCGAAACTCGACGTGCGATCGGCCAAAGCGAACTTCTACCCCTCGGTGCGGCTTTCGGCCGGCGTGGGCCTGAATGCCTTCGATGCGTCCCACCTCATCGAAACGCCTGCATCCCTTGTGTACAATTTAGCCGGGGATCTCGTGGCGCCGCTGGTGAACAGGAACGCGATCAAGGCGATCTATGCCAACGCCAATGCGCGGCAGCTTCAAGCGGTGTACGACTACGAGCGCACCGTACTGAACGCGTATGTGGAGGTGGTGAACCAGTTGGCGAACATCGACAACCTGCGCAACAGCTATGACCTGCGCAAGCAGCAGGTGGATGCACTTTCAAGCTCCATCACCATCTCCAACAACCTCTTCCGTTCGGCGCGTGCCGACTACATGGAAGTGTTGCTGACGCAGCGCGATGCGCTCGAATCGAAGTTCGAACTGGTGGAGACCCGCAAACAGCAGATGAACGCCAAAGTCGCTATTTACCAGGCGCTGGGTGGTGGGTGGCGATAGGACTACGCCGGGACCGCCAGGGTTTTTTCCAGAGCTTCTTTTGCACCATGAAGGGATGTGACCTCCTGTACACTGACCCGCAACGTTCCACCCTTCTCATAGACCTTGAAACGCTTCGGTTGCTGTTGCACTGACCGCAGAACCGCGTGGAAGGTCCCGCTTTCAAAGAAAAGATGCTTCTGGTCGGCGATGAAGGTGCCGATCAATTTGCCCTGCTTCAGCACCAATTTCTCCAAACCCATCTGCTGGCCCAGCCAACGTAGGCGGATCGCCTCCATCAGTTCCGCAACCTGCTCAGGGATGGGACCGAAACGGTCGGTGATCTCGGTGGTGAATCGCTCCAGTTCCTTCTCGTCCTTCACGTCATCCAGCTTGCGGTAGAGGGCAAGGCGTTCGGCCGTCTCGCTCACGTAGCTGCTCGGGATCAACATCGTCAGGTCGGTCTCTATGATGCAGTCGTCACTCTGGTCACGGCGCGAACCGCGGGCCAGGGAATGGCTGCCCGCCTGCGCATCGGCAAACAGTTCCTTGAAGTGCTCATCCTTCAGTTCCTTCACCGCTTCTTCCAGGATCTTGTGGTAGGTCTCAAAGCCGATGTCGTTGATGAAACCGCTCTGCTCCGCGCCGAGCAGGTCGCCTGCACCGCGGATGTCCAGGTCCTTCATGGCGATGTGGATGCCGCTGCCGAGATCGCTGAACTGTTCGATCGCTTGAAGGCGTTTGCGCGATAGGTCGGGCAATAGGTGAGGGCTGGGCGCAAGCAGATAGCAGTACGCTTTCTTGTTGCTGCGCCCGACACGGCCGCGCAATTGGTGCAGGTCGCTGAGGCCGAAGTTCTGTGCCTCGTTCACGATGATCGTATTCGCGTTCGGGATGTCGAGACCGTTCTCCACGATCGTGGTGCACACGAGTACATCGGTGTTCCCTTCGATGAAGTCGAGCATCACCTCCTCCAGCTTGTGCCCTTCCAGTTGTCCGTGTCCCACGCCCACGCGCGCACCCGGCACCAGCTTGCGGATCATATCCGCTACGAACGCGATGTTCTTCACCTTGTCATTGATGAAATAGACCTGGCCGCCACGCGAAAGCTCGTAGTCGATGGCGCCCTTGATCACCACTTCATCATACGGATGCACGTTGGTCTGCACCGGGTACCGGTCGGGCGGTGGTGTGCTGATGATGCTGAGATCCCGAGCGCCCATGAGGCTGAACTGCAGCGTACGCGGGATGGGTGTGGCGGTGAGCGTCAATGTATCCACCGTCGCACGGAGCGTTTTCAATTTGTCCTTCACGTTCACCCCGAACTTCTGTTCCTCATCGATGATCAACAGGCCGAGGTCCTTGTACTTCACGTCCTTGCTCGCCAGCCGGTGCGTGCCAATGAGGATGTCGATCTTCCCTTCCTTCAGGTCGGTCAGGATCTGCTTCTGGTCGGCGCTGCTCCGGAAGCGGTTGATGTAATCCACCCGCACCGGAAGACCTTTCATCCGGGCCGAGAAT
>JAHEFL010000329.1 GCA_024640205.1 Flavobacteriales bacterium
AGCCTGGATAGCCCAGGAGCGAAGCGCCCACCACCGCACTGCCACCGGGGCAGACGGTCGTGTCACCATAACTGCTCAGCGTAGCTTGGGAGAGATCCAGGATGGCGACCGGGAAGGTCAGCACCGGGCCAGGACAACCGGCCGCATCCACCACGGACACGTTCACGTTCTGGGGTGCGGTGAAGGAATGGGTGATGGACGCACCCGTGCCGATCCCGGCCCACGTGACGATATGCCCACCCTGGCCACCGCCCGGTTGGGCACTGAGCAAAACCGGAGCATTGATGCAGACCGTGTCCGGTACCTGTGCGGTCAATGTAACAGGGGTGGGTGTCGTGAGTGATGCGGAGGCCTGCGTGGTGCAGCCGTTCGCGTCCGTGATGTTCACACTATGCGTACCGCCTGTCAAGCCGATCGCCGTGGGTGTGTTCTGGTTGTTGGCGGAAGGACCCCACTGGTACTGGTAGCCCGGAACGCCACCGGTGACGCTCACCGTTGCTGTGCCGTTCTGGGTGGCCGCGCATTGGGGGCCGCTGGAGGCACTGATGGTGGCGACCAGTGGAAGGGGTTGAGGTACGGCCACGTTCATGGTCGTGCTGCATCCCAATTGATCGGTGACCTGTACCTGGTAAACACCTGCGTACAGGCCCGTGGCGACCGGACCGTTCTGCATGCCCGGGTCGTTCCATTGGTAGGTGAGCCCCGGTAATACCGGTTGGTAGGTCGCGGTGCCGGTGTTCCCGCCATTGCAAAGGACGCTCGTGCCGCTGGTGGAAGCGTTCAGGAAACTGTTGGACAAGGCGATGGTGACCATATCACTTGCCGCAGGGCAGCTCGTGTTACCCGTCGTGGTGAGCGTGAGCGTGGCACTACCGGAGAGGATCTCGGCCATGCTGGGTTGGTAGCTCACGTTGAGCCCCGACCCGTTGATCGTGCCGCTGCCACCGCTCCAAACCCCGCCCGTGGCGTTGGTCACGGAACCGCTCAGTTGCACCGGAAGAGATCCCTGGCAACCCACGAGGTCAGGGCCTGCGTTGGCCATGTTCGGTTGACCCTGCGCATTCACTGTCGCCGTGGCGGTGGCCGGTGTGCATCCGTTCGCATCGGTCACCTGCACGGTGTAGGTACCTGCTCCCACCGTAATGGTCGGTGTGATCATGGCATTGTTCCAGGAGTAGGAGTAAGGTGGTGTACCTCCTGCCGCAGTTACCGTCACCGTGCCGTTCGCGTTCCCAGCACAGGTCTCATCGGTGCTTTGGATGTTCGCGATGCTGATGGCCGTGGGTGCCGTGACGGTCGCGCTCATCGTGGTATCGCAGCCGGAAGGGGCCGTTACCGTGACCGAGTATGTACCTGCACCAAGCCCCGTTGCCGTGGGGCCGTTCTGCGCACCGGCATTCGTCCACGCGTAGATCCAGCCAGGTTGTGGCGCTACCACGGAGACCGAGCCGCTGTTGTTCGCGGCGCAGGTCGCATTGATCGCGGTGATCGCGGTCTGTGTGAAGGGGTCGTCGAAATCGATCTGCAGCACGCTCGCATCGGCGGGGCAGGGGCCATTGCCCGTGGTGGTCAGGGTCAGTTGAACGCTGCCTGCGGCCACTTCGGCGGCGGTGGGTGTATAGGTCGCGTTCAGTGCCGTTGCCGAAGGTTGGAAGGTTCCTGTACCGCCGCTCCATATACCCGTTGTGACGCCGGTGACCACGCCATTGAGCTGGATGGGGGAGACCACCCCGCATACCAGCCTATCCGGGCCGGTATCCGCCGTGATGGGTTGTTGGAACTGGGTAACGGTCACCGTGGCCACCGTGGCAGGGCAGTTCGTTCCGTCGGTCACCTGCACGTTGTAGTTGCCTGGTCCTACGAAGATCGAGGTGCCGGTGGCGCCGGTGCTCCATAAGTAGTTGTAAGGAGGTGTTCCACCTGCGGCCGTCACGAACAGGTCCAGACCGGCCTGGCCGTAGCAGAGGATGGGTTGCACCGGTGAAATATCCGCGGTCAATTCAGGATTGAAATACACACGTACCGTATCGCAGAAGTTCACGGAACTACAGGGGATCACCCCGTTCCCGCAAATGCGATAATCCACGTAGGGTGGAAAGCCGGGCTGGGCGAGCACCGTGGTGTTCAGGCAGGTCGGGCAACCCAGGTAGCCACTGTACGTGCCCACCGCACCCGGATAGACCGATGTCCATTGTACGGTACCCGATGCGTATCCCGTGCTGGTGATCGTGCCGGTACAGCCATCGTTAATGGTGATATCCGGCCCTGCAGCTGGGGCCGGAATGGAGGTGATGCAATAGCGGTTCTGGTTGTTTCCCGGCTTGCAGAACGTGAGGATGTGCGGTCCTGGACTGTCCAGGCATATGGGTTGGCCTACCGCGATGGGAGGGCCGCAACCGATCTGGTAGAACAGAGCACCCGGGGGCACGGCCCCTTCACAGATATCGAAGTTGATGCCTTGTGCGTTCGGATGCAGTGTAAGGACGAATTTCAAGCACTTGTCCGGCGGAGTGGCACCGCAACAGAGACCAACTCGTTGGAAACTGGGGCTCATCCACGTGGCGTTCGGTGTGGCGCTCAGGTCCACCGCGAACTCCGGCACCGTAGCATCGCACTGCGCGTCGGCCGTGCGCACATCCACGAAAAGCCCCATCAGGAGCAGCGTGGCGGTGATGAACAAGGTGTGTAACGATCGCATGGAATGATCCACTCGAGGGGTTCTACGTGGGTCGGGTGTAAAAAGTTGACATCGGCCCTCGGCGAGCATCCAACAACACCCTTGCGTGCACCAGGTTCCGGATGTTACAGGGAGAGCGCGACATCACCGGGGCACCTAACTTGTGTTCCATGCGTGGACTGCTTCTTGGTCACTGACGATCGCTTCTATTCCATCACAGGCCCAGCTCACACAGCAGTTGCTGACCGTGCTGGACCCATCGCTGGCCGAGAACAGCGGCCTGCTCTACGTGGGAGGCGCCGTATGGACCCACACCGACGGGGGCGGCCCTGCAGCCCTGATGCAGGTGGACCCGAGCACGGGGCAGGTGACCAGGACCGTGGACTTCAGCAATGCGACCAATGTGGATTGGGAGGATGTGACCACCGATGGAACCCATGTTTACGTGGGCGACTTCGGCAACAACAGCGGCTCGCGTACCGATCTCCGCATTTTCCGCTTTCCGCTGGACAGCCTATTGGATCCAACCGTGCAGACCGTGGTGGTGGACACCATCGCGTTCAATTACGCCGACCAAACGGACTTCACCCCGACGCAGTTCAGCACGAACTGGGACATGGAGGCGATGATCGCGCTGGACGATACGC
>JAHEFL010000330.1:0-1969 GCA_024640205.1 Flavobacteriales bacterium
CGAGAACTGGTACCAGGCAAGCGTGGATCTCACGCCCTACCTCGGCAACAACATTCATGTGGCATTCCACTACACGGGCAACTACCATGTATGGTTCGTGGATGACGTCCTGGTCGGTCCGGATGGGTTCGTCGATGCGGCAGCCTTGGGCTTCAGTTCCCCCGGCCTCGCGAGCGCTGTACCGGTGCTGGAGGATGTGGAGCTGCGCGTCATGAATCTTGGAGCAGGGACCATCGATTCGATCGGCGTATCGTGGACGGTGAACGGCATTCCACAAGACCCGGTCTCCGCGACCGGTCTGAGCCTGGACCCTTTCCAGGAAGCAACGATCGCATTGGGTCAGTTCGATTTCAATGCTTTTGGTACATATGAGTTGGAAGCGAGCGTGGGCTCTGATGGGGACATCATTCCCTCGAACGACACGGTGGTCCATCAATTTTTCGTCACACCGATCCAGGAAGCCGTTCTTGTCCGCTTGAAGCCGGATGATCATGTGCGCTCGGCCGGGACCGTGGACATGAGGCTTTTGCTGAAGAACGGAGGCAATGAGATGATCGATAGTGCGACGGTGGTCTGGTCGGTGGATGGGGTGCCTCAAACCCCTGCCATGTTGGAGAGCATCGGACTTCCACCCGGAGAAGAGGTGGAGGTGATGTATGCCCAATATGACTTCCCTGCTACAGGGGTTTATCAGGTCGACGTGAACGTGTTGGTTGCGGGTGATACGAACATGGTCAACAACGTGGTGACCGCATATGTACCCGTGGATACGTTGTGGCAGAGCTTTGAAGGTTACGAATTCCCGCCGATCGGATGGACCTCCGAGTTCGCGGTCCGGGACAACATCAACTTCGATGACCCACCTCAGGGGCTGAACTATTACGCGGGCATGTCGGACAACAATTTCTTCGGCCCGGTCACGGATACCTTGTACACACCGTTGCTCAGCATAGGAGCAGGTGACATTTTCCGGTTCAGGATCAAGAAGTCGGCATTCGAGGCGGCCACCGTGAAGCTTGTTTCAAAGAATGGACAGACCGGGGCGGTGCAGGTGCTTGAGACCGTGAACGTGGCCTCCGAGTCGTGGGTAGAGTTCGAAGCGGATATTTCCGCGGCGGCCGGTATCAATCGCATAGGGATCGCCATGGCCTCGGTCTCCTCCGGGCTGGTCAAGTACGACCTGATCACCTCGTCCGCGCTCCCTCACGTGTTCACGAATGACCTTGCGCTGACCTCGTTCTCGATCTGGCCCATAGCGTATGCAGGCTTGATGAGCGAGGTCCCTGTTCAGGTGAGGAACGCGGGGCAGAATGCAGTTCAAGCGGCTGACTATGTGGTTCGATTGGTGGATGCGGATGGTGTGGAAATAGCGGTCGCACCAGGTCTTGCACTTGCACCTGATGAAGAGCAGGTCGTGACGGTGCAGCATACCTTCCCAGCTCTGCAGCTTTTGAAGGTCCGCGCCGAAGTGGTCTACGCAGCTGACGAGAACGCAGGCAACGATCGATCGGACGATTGGGTTCTTCATGTCGTTCCTCAGGGTTCCATTTCCGACCACGTAGGTCAGCCGGATCAGACCTCCTTGAACTTTCCGTTCGACGGTGGTGGGGACACCTGGACATTCAGTACGGACGACTTCTCACAAACGGTGGTATTGGATGCGGATATCACCGGTGCCGGGTATCTGCATGGATATTATTACCGCTACGATAACGTCCTTTCGCACACGGGATTGGCCCCGCTCCAAGTGTGGATAACACAGACCGAACAGGCTGATCTGAGCAGTGGATGGGCCGATGCGTCCCAGGCGCAATTGGTATTTGATGATACCCTCACGATCAGACCGGGCTTTGACCGGGTATTGTATATACCGTTCGATGAACCCGTGCTGCTGACCGGCCAGAACGATCTGATCATCCAGGTTTATCAATATGATCTGGAATGGCCACCGACAGGGTTGCGCATATGG
>JAHEFL010000330.1:2024-3321 GCA_024640205.1 Flavobacteriales bacterium
TCCAGCAGCCTGCCTGCCAATGGTCCCATCCGGACAAGGGCATTGCTGAACTATCTCGGCCTGGACCCCATGTCGCCGCCTGCTGGCTTTGGTACGTCAACTCCCGATATCCCGTACTCCGTGCTGGTCGTTGATCCCATAACCAGCAGTGGAACGGTGCAAGGAGTGGTGCGTGACCTGGACGGCGCCCCCATTGAAGGTGCGCTGGTCAGCGTTTCAGGTACACCGCTTTCCGCCCTTTCGGATGCGAGCGGATCGTATTCCATTCCTGGTGTTCCTTATGCTGATCTGACGATAACCGCGACGGCTTTCGGATACAATGACACGACCATTGCGGTCACCCTTTCCGCGCCTGTGCTTTCGCAGGACATCGAGCTCTCCCTGCGCCCGCTTCTCACCATACACGGTGTCGTTACAGGTAGTGATGCTCCCCTGGTCCCATTGGAATTCGTGAACATCGGTCTATCCGGATACGCCACGGACCAAGTGACGACCGATGCTGATGGTGAATTCGTATTGAGCGGGGTTCCGGGGCTCGCGAACTACGCTATCAGTGCCACGATGAACGGCTATGCGGGTGCGGTGATCGAATTCACCCTTGCTGACCTGGACCTGGACCTGGATACATTGGTGCTGGATCAAGCACTGATCTCCGCACTGGAGCTCCGCGCAGTGGCCATGCCGGATGCAGCGAGGATCACCTGGCAGGACCCACGGCTGGGTAAGGAAGAGTTCATGGTGAACGATGCAGGCGAGTGTACCTTCAGCTATACGAATGAGCCGATGGAGGGTGTGTACCTCGGTAATCGTTTCACCATCCCGGATACGCTGACGATAGCGCAGGTGGAAGTGAGCTTCGACATCTTCCCCAATGCGGTGGATCTCGTTTCGATCACCGTGTTCGATGCCGATGAGGAAATGCTCGTTACAAGCGCACCCTTCCTCACGCCGGAAGACAGCACGTTCGTGGTGGACATTCCCAATATCATGGTGGACGGTGACGTGTTCGTCATGGTGCACTGGCAGAACAATGCAGCTTCCACCAACGCCCTGTGTATCGATCAGAGTGCGGAGGCCCTGAATACCGCGTACATCAAATACCCGGGACAGCCCGCTGTGCTGTTCTCCGATTTCCTGGGGACCGAACCGGGTTCCTTCAAGGTTCGATTAGGGACCTTGGTGCCGGATCCCGTACAGACCTCAGCGCCCCTGCCTACATACAGCCTCTACAGGGGCCATGCGGATAGCCTGGCGAATACGGATGACTGGCTGCTGTTGAACAGCACACCGGTCACGG
>JAHEFL010000331.1 GCA_024640205.1 Flavobacteriales bacterium
CTACGGCCAGCGCCTATGTCGCTGCCAAGCACGGTGTCGTTGGGCTCACCAAGAACGCTGCCATGGAATATGCGGCCCAAGGGATACGCGTGAACTCGGTGGGTCCTGCCTTCATTCGTACGCCCTTGCTGGAGAACAACCTGACCGAGGAACAGCTGGCCGGTATCGCAACAATGCATCCGATCGGGCGCCTGGGTACCGCGCAGGAAGTGGCCGAGCTGGTACTGTGGCTTGCCACCGACAAAAGCTCCTTTGTTACCGGATCATATTACGCCGTGGATGGCGGATACCTGACGCGCTGAGCTCCGGGCCCGATCCTAGCCGCGCCTGTAGCCGGGCAATATAAAGGCCATGACGATCGCGGTGCCCAGCACCGTGGCTACCACCAATGGTTGGTTCACCTCCGGGATGCGCAGACTATCAGGCATGGAAAGGAACAGTAGCACCGTGATCAATCCCCTTGGTGCCAGCACCAGCAATGCCTGGTTCACCTGACGTTCGATACCGAACAGGAGCAGTGTCCGGATGATGTACACCACGGCCAGACCGATGGCTGCGATCGCGAGCATCTCCACGTTCAACAGCGACCCGATGGTTATGGAAAATCCGAAGAGGATAAAGAAGAAGGTCCTGACCAGGAACGTACTCTCCATGGTCAAAGAATGCAGGAGTTTCCTGTCCTCGGATGCCTTCGGGGATTCCACGATGAGCTTGAACCACGGCCACTTGATCAGATCCAGGTTGGCGATGAACAAACCGAAAATGAGGACGATGATCAGCGATGACAAGTGGAAGTATTTCGCGATCCCATAGATCATCATCAACACGGAAAGCACGAGGAAGATCCGCACGTTGTGCGCGGAACGGGCCATGATCCAGAAGAGCAGGCCACAGGAGGCTAATCCGATCAAGATCACCAAGAGCAGATCGAACATGGCACCGCCGAGCGAGTCCATCTCAAGAGCATTGCCAGTGGCCACAATATTGAACGCAATGACACCCAGGATATCGCTCAGCGAGGATTCATAGATCACGAATTCACGGCTCTTGGCGGATAAGCCACTGGTGGATGGAATGGCGACAGCGCTGCTGATGACACTGAACGGCACCGCATTCGCCATGCACACATGCAAAGGTTGCCCCGTATACAATTGCAGTAAATAGGTGAACGCCGCACCTGTAACGACCAAGCCCACCAACGCGCTGATCAAAGCCCGTATGATCACTCCGCGTTTCTCACGATGGTACTCCAATTCCAGTGCTCCATCCAATACGATCAGAATTAGACCAACGGTCCCGATCGTGGGCAGGATGGAACCCGGCTGGAACGGCAACCACCCCGATCGGTCAGCCAGCACCCGGAGACCGATGCCCAATGCCAAAAGGAGCAGGACCGATGGCACCCTGGCCTTCTTGGCGAACAGATCGAATATGTAGCTGAACACGACGAGCGCGCCCAGAACGATCAAGATCTGTTCAGTAGGTGTTTGTTGCATGCGACGAAGACGCCGGTCCCGGTCGGCATCCGGAGATCGAGGGCCAAGATAGGATCCTTATAGTTGCATCAGGGATCCGACGTTTAGCTGGATACCTTAGCGCATCCATGAAGAAACGTCCAATAAGCGGACAGGGCGGTTTGGTGTATAGTACCAACAAGAACCTGGGCACCGCACGCGAACCGGCCACATTGCCACCAGCGCAGCAGGACCTGCGTATCCACCTGGACCGGTTGAAGGGGAACAAGGAGGTGACCCGGATCGTGGGCTTCATTGGCAAACCGGCCGACCTGGACGAGTTGGGCAGAACACTGAAAAGCAAATGTGGTGTGGGCGGGAATTCCAAGGACGGCGTGATCCTCCTGCAAGGTGATCACCGGGACAAGGTGTTGGCCTATCTCTCGGACAAAGGCTACAAAGCAAAAAAAGCGGGTGGCTGACGGACACAAGGAAGGAAAGCAACAAGTCTTCCGGTTCAAGGCTCCCCTGGAGCGCATGTCGGGGCGGTTCGCTTGGAATTATGTCGAGTTCCCCTACGACGTGAGGGAGCTCTTCGGGACGCGAAGCCGCGTTCGGGTGAAGGGTACGATCAACGGTGTGGAGGTGGACCGAGCCCTGATGCCCACGAAGAGCGGCTTCCACATCATCATACTCGGTGCCGATATCCGGCGACCTGCCAAACTCCGGAATGTTGGCGACATGGCCCATGTGGAGATCTGGCGGGACACGGAACCGCTCAAGTTGGAGGTGCCTGAGGAACTAGCGGATACGCTGGATTTCTTTCCGGAGATGAAGAAGGCATGGGACACGCTCACCCCGGGCATGAAAAGGAGTATGTGCTACTGGGTGGGAAGTGCGAAAACCACGGCCACCCGAGCTAAGCGAGTAGCCGAGCTGCTGCGCCGTTCAGAGACCGGGCAGTTCAAAGTGGGAGGCTGAGCGGCGCCAAGATGTCCTGAACGAAAGAAGCCCGGCGTCCTTCAGGCATGAAGGCCACCGGGCTTCGATCTTATCGATCTGGTCCTACGGTTTACTCGGTATCCTCCTCGTCCTCGTCCTCGTAGTCCTTCTTACTCTTCTTCTTGCTGCCTTTGGTAGCGCGCTCCTTGGTCTCCATGGCGCTCTTCAGATCGCCCAGAACGCCCAGATCGCCCAACGTGCTCTTCTCCACCTTCTCGTTCACGCTCTTCAGGCTGGCACCGGCACCGCCTTCCTTGCGACCACGCTTGGCAGCAGGTGCGCTTTCCACCGTGTCATCCCCTTCCTCGAAGGTCCGGGTGTGGCTCAGCGTAATGCGACGGGCCTCCCCGTTGAACTCCAACACCATGAAGGGAAGCTTCTCCTCCACCGCGGCTTTGCTGCCGTCGGCCTTCTTCAGGTGCTTGGCGGTCACCGTTCCCTCCACGCCGTAGGGCAGACTTACCACGAAGTTCTGACCGGCACGACCCGTGATGGTGCCTTCATGCACACTTCCGGGTGTGAACACACCGGAGAACACCTCCCATGGGTTCTCCTCCACTTGCTTGTGACCCAGGCTCAGGCGGCGGTTCTCCTTGTCCACCTCCAACACCATCACCTCGATGTCATCACCCACGTTGCAGAACTCGCTGGGGTGCTTGATGCGCTTCGTCCAACTCAGGTCACTGATGTGGATGAGGCCATCCACGCCTTCCTCCAACTCGGCGAATATGCCGAAGTGAGTGAAGTTGCGGACCTTGGCGGAATGCTTGGAGCGGACCGGGTACTTGAACTCGATGTCCGCCCATGGATCGGCGGTGAGCTGCTTCATTCCAAGGCTCATCTTCCGCTCCTCGCGATCG
>JAHEFL010000332.1 GCA_024640205.1 Flavobacteriales bacterium
CATGGTCCAAAGCGTAGGTGTTCAGGATTCCACCGCGTACGAGCTTCCCGAAATAGGTTGAACTGAAACTCGTATCAATGGGAACGAATACGTCCGGCATAATACCCCCTCCACCATATACAACCCGTTTATTCATAGTGTAGTACTTCATCGTATCCAAGGCGTGAATACTATCCGGATTGGTCAATTCGCCTTTTGTGAACCGCTCTATCTTTTCGCGTTGGTAGGCTTCCACACCATCGTCGTATGATTTTTGAATGGATCGGCCGGATGGAGTGTAGTATCTGGAGACGGTAAGTCGGACCGCTGATCCGTCCGGCAGCATGACCGGACGTTGGACAAGTCCTTTGCCGAAACTTCTTCGTCCAATGATCAAACCCCGGTCCCAATCCTGAACTGCTCCACTTACGATCTCGCTCGCACTTGCTGAACCTTCATCCACCAGCACGACAAGTCGACCTTTTTCAAATCGCCCTTCTTTCGTGGCATAGGTGTCCTCCCTCAGCGAGGTCCGGCCCTCCGTATACACGATAAGTTTCCGGTCGCCCAGGAATTCATCAGCCATTTCAATGGCGGTACGCAGGTAACCACCGCCATTCCCTTGCAGGTCCAGGATCAGATCATGCATCCCGGCGGCACCGAGCTCATCGAGCTTTTCCCTGAATTCCTTCATCGTCGTGGCCGAGAACCGGCTCACCTTGATGTAGCCGATCGAAGGTGTGGCCATATATGACGCCTCCACGCTATGGATGGGGATCTTGTCCCTGGTGATCACAAAATCCAGCAGGCCTGCACTCCCTTTCCGAAGAATGCCCACGCTCACCTTGGTGCCTTTCTTGCCCCGCAACCGCTTCATGACATCGCTATTCTTGAAGCCCACGCCAGCTGCGGTTTCCGAGTCGATCGTTACCACCCGGTCGCCACTACGTATCCCCAATCGCTCCGAAGGTCCTCCCGCAATGGCATCCACCACGTAGATGGTATCACGAATGATATTGAACTGGATACCAACACCCTCGAAGTTGCCCTTCAAAGGCTCGTTCACCTCTTCCAATTCCTCCTTCGGGATGTATATGGAGTGCGGGTCAAGCTCCTCCAACATGCTCACGATGGCGGCATCCACCAACTTATTGTTGTCCACCTCATCCACGTACATCCGATCGATGTGGTAAAGCAAGGATTCCAGCTTTCCGGCAGTGGATGGATCCTGCTGTGCGAAGGAGGTCGAGATGCAAATGAGGGCAAGTACGAATGAAAGTATCCGGATCATGGAGCAGGTCAGGTTCAGGTGCTTAGCTGCAATGTAACGTACATGGCCGGCCAAGGGTTGCCCAACGGCGTTAAGATCCGTTAAGCACGAGCCTTGGGGTCATTCGATACGGTACGTACCGCCTTGCATGGATTCCCCATTCCGGAATTTCTCGATCCTTACCAGGCGTCCATTCTCGTATGTCTTCCATTTCCCATGTTTCACGCCTGCTTTATAGTGCCCGACCACACCGATCTTCCGGAATGCCCACGTTCCTTCCCGCAGCCCATTCCTGTATTGGCCTTTGATCGTGATCCTACCGAACTCGTCGTACTCCGTCCAATCGCCATGCAAGGAACCATATCCATAAACAGCAAAGATCAAGGGCTTGCCATCCGGGTACCAGGCACGATAAACACCGCTTGGTTTACCTCTCTTATGATCGATGCTTACAGCCACGCGATCCGGATACTGCTCGTACCTACCTATCAACTTATACTGCTCCGCTGGCTGTACAGCGTCGTATACGATACGGAAAGCGAACGTGGTGTCCCCGGATACGACGAATAGCGAGTCGGGTTGACCCAAGCAAACCATTGAAAGGATGCAGGAAACCAGAAGAAATGTTGCTCGGATCATTGGTCGTAAATGGTCAGGTAGGTGCAGAGCTGTGCATCCTTGTCATGAGGTCCCTGCCTTCTGCCAAAGGTAATCCGCATGCAATGAGGACAGCGATGGATCAGGATATGGATCGACCTGTCACATGTGTTCAGGGTCCTTACTTTGTGGGCTATCACTTACCGTTGATCACATGATCTTTTCATACCGCTCGTTCAGTTTCGTTCTAGGCCTTGCATGTTTTGAGATAGCAGCCCAGGAGACCGTAGGGGGCATTCCTGCCAGCATTCGTTATGGTATCGACGATAGCGAGGTTCCCACCATCACTACAGGACCCTTCGCGATGGATGAGGCTCGCGCGAATGATCAAGCACGCGATAAGGGCGGTCTTATCCCGTTATACGCCCGTTTTCAAGCGGTGGGTGCCGACCTTGCCGGACACGGGACTTGGCTGGAACTGCCCAACGGGGACGGGTTGTGGCGTCTTCGCATCCGGTCGGAGGGGGCCCTGGCGTTGGAACTTTTCTGCCAGGATTACTTCCTGCCACCGGGGGCGACACTCCATCTCTACGATGACGCCGGCGAACAGATCCATGGAGGATACACTGCCTACAACAGGCAGCCTGATGGGTCGTTCAGCAGCGACATGATCCAGGGCGATGTCATGAATATCGAGTATCACGAACCGGCTGCGTATCGCGGTGAAGGTTTTTTTCGCATCACGGATGTGGCCCACACTTATCGGATGGCGGAATGGGGGACCGAGAAGGGTGGGAGCGATCCATGCGAGGTGGATGTGAACTGCTCGGAGGGAGCAGGGTGGGAGGCACAGCGGGACGCGGTCGTGCGGATCAGAGTGGTCGTTCCGGAAGGGATAGGCTACTGTACAGGAACGCTGGTGAACAATACTGCACAGGACTGCAAGGGGTATATCCTTTCCGCATTGCATTGTTCGTTGGGTTCCACAACGAACCAGTTCAACCAATATCAATTCCGGTTCCGCTATCAGCGCAGCGATTGTGGATCGGGATCGGTACCTACAGGGCATACCATTACGGGTTGTGTGCGGAGGGCTGATAGCAATGACAATGGTGGCAATTCCGGTTCGGATTTCGTTCTATTGGAGCTGAATAACCCGATACCTGCCAGTTATCAGCCCTATTACGCTGGATGGAATGCAGGCACGTCCGCTTCGCCGAGCGGAAAGAGCATTCATCATCCTGCTGGCGACCTGAAATCGATCAGTACCTATAACAATGCGCTCGTGACAGGCGGATGGGGCATTGTCGGATCTCATTGGAGAGTGCTGTGGAATGCCACTACGAACGGTCACGGGGTCACCGAAGGAGGTTCTTCGGGTTCACCGATATTCGACCCCGATAAGCGGATCGTAGGGACGCTGACCGGCGGTGGCTCCTGCTGCACTGCGAACGGTTG
>JAHEFL010000333.1:0-2652 GCA_024640205.1 Flavobacteriales bacterium
TTCTACCGATGGAGGAACATCCTCGGACTGGTGCTGCTGGCTTTTCTCTTTTCCGGACCGTTCATCCGCATCGGTGGGGAACCCCTGTTGATGATGAACATCCTGGAACGGCGCTTCGTGCTGTTCGGTCAGACCTTCTGGCCACAGGATATCCACCTGTTCGTGCTCGCCTTCATCGCGTTGATCATTTTCATCGCGCTCTTCACCGTGGTCTTCGGTCGCCTTTTCTGTGGCTGGGTCTGTCCGCAGACCATCTTCATGGAACTTGTGTTCAGGCGCATCGAATACTGGATCGAAGGAGATCGGCAGCATCAACGGGCTCTGAACAACGGTCCTTGGACCAATGAAAAGATCCTGAAGAAGACCGGCAAGCACATCATCTTCTTCAGCATTTCCTTTCTTATTGGCAACACCTTCCTCGCCTATCTCATCGGCAGTGACGAGTTGTACAAGGTCGTCACCGAGCCACCTTCGGAACACCTCGGCGGGTTCATCGCCATGCTGGTGTTCAGCGGAGCGTTCTATGGCGTATTCGCATTTCTCCGGGAGCAGGTGTGCACCACCATGTGCCCTTATGGTCGTCTGCAGGGTGTGTTGCTCGACCGGGACTCCATCGTCATTGCTTACGACCACATGCGCGGCGAGGAACGCTCCAAGTTCCGGAAGAACGAGGACCGGTCGGCGGCAGGGAAGGGGGATTGCATCGATTGCCATGCCTGTGTGCATGTCTGTCCCACCGGCATCGACATCCGCAACGGCACCCAACTGGAGTGCGTGAACTGCACGGCCTGCATCGATGCGTGCGATCATATCATGGACAGCATCTCGAAACCGCGCGGCTTGATCCGTTATGCGAGCGAGAATGAGATCACCGCGAAGACCCCCTTCCGCTTCACGTGGAGGATGAAGGCCTTCAGTACCGTGCTGGTGATCCTGCTGGTGGCCATCGTCGCGCTCATTGCTACACGTACGGACGTGGAAGCCACCGTGCTGCGAACACCAGGAATGCTTTTCCAACGCATGGAGGACGGCCGCATCAGTAACTTGTACCAATATCGTTTGGTGAACAAGACCACGCGCGAAATGCCGATCCGACTGGAGTTGATGGATGTTTCCGGTGAGATCAAGCTGGCGGGAAAGGATATCATGCTCCACAAAGCCAGTCTGGCGGAAGGGCAGCTGTTCATCATACTGGACAACGAAGAGGTCAAGGGAATGAAGACCAAGGTCCGTATCGGGGTGTTCAGTGATGATCGGCTGGTGGAGGAGATCAAGGCGCTGTTCACAGGACCAATGCCGGGTACGCGATGAAATTGAATTGGGGACATGGGGTGATCATGGTCATGGCGGCGTTCATTGCGATCATGGTGCAGTTCATGTACAGGGCCTATCACAACCAGGAATCGCTCGTGGCGGAGGACTACTACGCCCGGGAACTGCGCTACCAGGAACAGATCGATAAGCTGGCGAATGCCGCTGCACTTGATGGCAAAGTGCAGGTGGATGTCCGCCCGGGTCAGATCGTGTTCCTTTTCCCCGAGCAGGTCCGCGATCAAGCGATCTCCGCTGAATTGTTCCTGATGCGCCCATCGGATGCGCGAGGAGATCACCAGGTGCGCATGGCGGTGGGTGAGGACGGATCAGCCGCGGTGGATACGCGAGAATTGTTCCGAGGGGCCTATCACCTGCGCCTGGAATGGTCCGCTGCGGGTACGGAGTATCTCCTCGAGGATCGCATACACCTTCCCTGAGATGGAGGGCATGTTCCTCACGGCCTTCGTGCTCGGTTTATTGGGAAGTGCCCATTGCGTCGGCATGTGCGGACCACTGGTCCTTGCGGTATCGGCGCGGGGTGCTGGTCTTGCTGCGGGTTCCGTGGGAATACTGGTCATGAATGCCGGGCGCACCCTGGTGTACGTGCTGTTGGGCGCAGGCGCCGGTCTGTTCGGAAGGGGCCTTCAGCTGGCAGGAGTCCAAAGCACCGTGTCCGTCGCATTGGGTTGCATCATCCTGCTGGGCCTCATCGCACCGAAATTGCTCCCGATGGCCCGGTTTGCCAATATGCCTGCATCGTTCGTCGTCAAGGCCCAGCGTGTGTTCGGCAAGCGTTTCAGGCGAAGTTCCGTGGAAGGAACATTCTTCATGGGAATGCTGAATGGCCTGTTGCCCTGTGGCCTTGTCTATCTGGCACTAACCGGTTCATTGGCCCAGGATGGGTATGTCCAAGGGGCCCTGTTCATGGCCTTTTTTGGCCTGGGTACCTGGCCTGCCTTGATCGCCGTGCGATTGAGTGACGTTCTGGTCAGGGGGAACGTCCGTGAAAAGCTGAGAAGAGTGGCCCCTTACGCTTACGCGGCCATGGGGGTCCTGTTGATCCTGCGAGGTATGGATCTGGGTGTGCCTTACATCAGTCCGGACCTGCCTGCGGCGAACAGTCCGTTGGATACCTGTGTTACGGGTGGTTGAACGCGGAGCGGCGTTCCCACCCCGGTTTTCAGCCGATGATCTGCAACTTCGGATACCGCTGACGCCAGAATTCCAGCGCCTTCTTGCTGGCGAGCGTGATCACCGTGCGAGCGTCCAAACGGACCTTGATCTCCTTCACCCCTTCTTTGATGGGTCGGGTGAGTATGAGAGCTTTCTTTTTGCGTG